>JASFIA010000068.1:0-8429 GCA_050122915.1 Desulfobacterales bacterium
AGCCGGCGAGGTTTTATTTCGCATCGACGACCGGGACTATCGGGCAAGTCTCGCGGAGGCCCAGGCCGCTGTCGACCAGTGGACCCAGAATGTGATCCGTCTGAACAAACAACTGACCATCAACCGGGAACGGCTAAAGACGTTGGAGAGGAGCAGGGAGTTGGCCCGGGGTGAATTCAGCCGGCTCCGTCAACTCTACGAGGTCGATCAGGTGGGAACCCGAAGCGGGGTCGAGGCAGCCGAGAGGTCCTACAACGCCGCCGCCGACCTGGCGGCTCAGATGGCCCAGGACAATGAATTGGTCCCAGTCCGGATCCGTGAGGCGGAAAGCAGCCTCGCCGCGGCCCGCGCCCGGATGGACATGGCGGTGGTTCGGCTGGAGCGCTGCGCGGTGGCCGCGCCCTTCGTGGGGCGCGTACGGGAGGTGAACTTGGAGGTGGGACAATACGTTTCTCCCGGGCACAACGCCCTCACCTTGGCCGACGACTCGGAGCTCGAGATTCATGTGTCGTTAGACAGCCGCGACGCCCGCCGGTGGCTGGCATTCGACAGCCGCCAGCATCAGGAGACCGCCTGGTTCGGCAAGGTGTCGCCGCTGGACTGCCGGGTTCGCTGGACCGAAGCGCCAACCACCCATTTCTGGCGCGGACGGCTCGACCGCATCGTACGGTTTGATCCTCAGACCCGAACCGTCACCCTCGCCGTCAACATTTCCGCCGAAGATGCACTGAGGGGGGGAAACGGCAACCTCCCGCTGGTGGAGGGGATGTTCTGTGTCGTTGAGATCCCGGGGCGTCGTCTGGATGGGGTGTTCCGGGTTCCCCGCCACGCCGTGAGCTTCGAAGGCACGGTTTACGTGGCCAGAGAGGATCGGCTTCGAACCTTAGCGGTTGAGGTGGCACGGATCGACGGCGAAGACGCCCTTATTAGCGGAGGTCTTTCCGAGGGGGACAGGGTCGTCGTCACCCGTCTCGTGGATCCCTTGGAAAATTCGCTGTTGATCATCGAGGACAGCCATGACTCAAAAGGAGAGGCCAGCGGCTGACGCCGCGGCCACGCCTCCGGCAGGCCGCCCCGGATAGCCCGGCATCGCTATGAAACAACTGCTCACCGCATTTGCACGCAACACCGTTTTTGCCAACATTGCTTTGGCGATGATGCTCGTTGCTGGGGCCATTGCCACCCTGTCCATGGTCCGCGAAAACTTCCCCGAATTTTCCTTGGACATGATCACCGTTTCGGTGGCCTACCCTGGAGCGGACCCGGAGGAGGTCGAAGAGGGCGTCAGCCGCAAAATCGAAGAGGCCGTCGAGGGGGTGGAGGGGATCAAACAATATACCACGGTCTCCAAGGAGAACCTCGGCACCGCCACCATCGAGGTGAAGGAAGGTTACGAACTCGATGAGGTCTTGGACCGGGTTCGATCCAAGATCGATGCCATCTCGACCTTTCCCCTGGACGCCGAAGAGCCTGTCGTCACGGAGATCACCGTCAAGGATCCGGTAATGCTTCTCTACCTGTCGGGTCAAATGAACGAGCGGCGCCTGAAGGAGTTGGCCGAAGACATCAAAGACGAGGTTCAGCAGATCCCTTCCATCTCTCAAGTGAGTGTTTTCGGTACCCGGGACTACGAGATTGCCATCGAAATCAGTGAAGAGCGCTTGAGAGAATACGGCCTCACTTTCGACCAGGTGTCCCGCACGGTGCGGCAGAGCAACCTGAACCTCGGCGGAGGCACCCTGAGGACCCGTGGAGAAGAAATCCGTGTCCGAACCCTGGGCCGAAAGTACACGGGAAAGGAGATTGCCGACATTATCGTCATGGCCGGTCCGGACGGCGACCTCATCACCCTGGATCGCCTGGCCTCCATCGTCGACGGTTTTACGGAAGATCCCATCGAAGCCGCCATCAACGGCGATGATTCGGTAATGGTCGTGGTTTACAAAACGAAAGAGGAAGACAGCCTCGCCATATCCGAAGCCGTCCGCGAGTTCGTGGCGGATACCCGGGCCCGCCTGCCCGAGGGAATTTCCATCGATATCCTCTACGACAACACCGACATGCTTAGGGACCGGATCGATCTTCTTGTCAAAAACGGCATCATCGGACTGGTCATCGTCTTCATCTTGCTGTGGATGTTCTTAAACGGGCGGCTGAGTTTCTGGAGCGGAATGGGCATCCCCATTTCCATTTCCGGCGCGCTGGTGATTCTTTGGGTCTTGGGCGGTACCATCAACATGGTCTCCTTGTTCGGGCTGATCATGGTTTTGGGTATCGTGGTGGACGACGCCATCGTGGTGGGGGAGGCCGTCTACTACCACCGACGGCTGGGCAAGCCGGCGCTGACCGCCGCCGTCGACGGCGTCAGCGAGATCGGCATGCCGGTGGTGGCAGCGGTAACCACCACGATCGTTGCCTTTATACCACTGGCCTATGTTGGCGGTATCATGGGCAAGTTCATCGCCATCCTTCCGACGGTCGTCATCGCCTGCCTGGCGGTATCCCTCGTCGAATGCCTCTTTCTGCTCCCGGCCCACCTCAACCATCTGCCCGACCCCGACCGGAACCGCCGTTCCGGGAACCGGATTCGTTATCGGTTGGAAGCCCTTCAGCGGGTCACCGCCACTGGGATGGAATGGGTGGTGGAGAGACTGTACCGGCCGCTCCTAAACCGTGTCATTACCTGGCGGTACGTCTCCATCTCCATCGCGATCAGTGTCCTCATGATCACCACGGGCCTCATGAAGGGGGGAATCCTCAAGTTCGAGGTGTTTCCTGAAATCGATGGATTTGTCGTCACCGGGACCGTGGAAATGCCCGAGGGGACGCCACCGGCGGTGACCCGGGAAGTCGTCGGCGCCCTCGAGAAGGCGCTGATTCGCCTGTCGGAACGCACCGCCACCCGATCCGGAGAACCTCTGCTCAAAGACCGTGTCCGTCTCGTGGGCCAAACCCTGGAGGAACTGCCCCGTTCCGGTCCCCATCTGGGATCGGTCCAAGCCATTTTCTTGGCATCGGAGAAGCGAGGCGTCCACTCAAAGGATCTCATGGTGGCCTGGGAGGAGGCCGTGGGGGTCATTCCCGGAATCAGATCCCTCACCTTCTCCGGAATGGCTGTGGGTCCTCCGGGGGCCCCCATCGAGATCTGGCTACAGGGTCGGCGGATGGACGACATTCTTGCGGCATCGGATCGACTGATGGCGCGTCTTCGGAAGTTCGATGGCGTCTACCAGATCCACTCCGACTATGCGGCCGGCAAAAACGAGATGAGGCTGGAGCTGAAACCCGACGCCCGGGTGCTGGGACTGACAGTGGATGACTTGGCCAGTCAGATCTACGCGGGATATTACGGCGAAGAAGCGGTGAGGCTTCAGCGCGGAAGAGATGATATCCGTGTCAAAGTGCGGTATCCCGAGGCTGAACGCCGGCGGCTGGTGGATATCGAACAGATTCGGATCCGCACCCCCGCCGGTCATGAGGTTCCCCTCTATTCGGTGGCCGATGTGGCGTTTTCCCCAGGGTATTCGGCCATCACACGCACCGACGGCATGCGCCGGGTGGCGGTCAGCGCGTCAGTGGATTCGGAGCGTGCCAACGCCAATGAAATCTTCGCCGAACTCACATCTCAGTTTTTTCCGCAGTTGACGAGAGACTACCCGAATGTCAAGGTGGCCCTTCAGGGGGAGAAAAAGAAGATGCGGGAATCCTTTGACAGCCTCTTTGTCGGATTCCCCTTGGCGGTATTCGGCATATTTGTCATCGTTGCCACGATTTTCCGCTCCTATGCACAGCCATTTGTCATTTTGTTCACCATTCCCTTCGGCATCATAGGGGCGGTGTTCGGCCATCTCCTTTTGGGCTATGACCTTTCCATCATGAGCATCTTCGGCATGGTGGCGCTCACCGGAGTGGTCGTCAACGACGCCATCGTTCTGATCGAGCGGATCAATGAGAACCTGTCCGAAGGGCTGACCTTCAGGGAGGCCATCGTCCAGGGGGGCATGCGTCGGTTTCGGGCCATCGTGCTTACGTCTTTGTCCACTATCGGCGGGCTGGCGCCCATTATTCTCGAAACCGACCTTCAGGCCAAAGTCCTGATCCCCATGGCGCTTGCCATCGCCGCCGGCGTGGCTTTTGCCACCATACTGACCCTGTTGCTGATCCCCAGCCTTCTGGCGGTCCTGAACGACATGAGACGTCTTGCCTTCCGAATGCGCACCGGTATCTGGCCGGATCGAGAGGCGGTGGAGCCTGCCACTAAGCGGAATGCCGATATGGCTGAGGGGACCGGTCAGGCGGCCGGGCATCCGCCGACAGCCATCGTCAACTGACATTGTGATGACCACGGAAAACAAGGACAAAGCGACCATGAGACCGGGAAAACTGTTTCGAGTGCGGCTTGTTGCAGCTGCTTTTGGGCTGTGGTTGATGGGCCCCAACCCTCTAATCGCGGTGGAGGCCGGGGAGGGAATGCCGGATGTGCTCCAAGGGATCGAAATCCTCGACATCGGCACCGCGAAGCAGATCGCCATCGAGGGAAGCCCGACTTTGGCGGCCGCCTATGAGCGGGTCTATCAAGCCGAAGAGAGGGTTCGGCAGGCTCGGGCGGCCTACTGGCCATCCATCGACGCCGGCGGGTCCGGGGCCCGGGTGGAACTGTCAAACAATGAGGTCAAATCCCAACTGTCCTCTGCCAGACGATTCGACCCCTCGAACCGTATCGATGATTCGACAGACATCTACCGATCCGAGCTTACCGGCGGCTGGGCGTTGTTCACCGGTTTCAGGCGCCGTTTCGAAAATGCCCGTGCCCGGTTCGGAGAGCTCGAATCCCGCTCCGCCCTGGAGGAGGCCAGGCGGCTGCTGATTTTTTCGGTGGCAACGAGCTACTATGAGGCCCAACTGGCCCGCGAGAACATCGCCATCGCCAAGGCGGACGAAGCCTTCAATCTGCGCCAGGCAAGCGAGGCCAAATCCCGTCGGCGGGCCGGGTCCGGATCCCTGAGCGACGTTTTAAACTTTGAGATCCAGGTCAACGCTGCGCGGTCCGACCTTAACGATGCCGAGCGGGGGTACGAACTGGCTCGAATCGCCCTGGCCGCCGTCATGGGGCTGCCGGATGCCTATCTTCCCGAACCCATCGACATCGCCGAACTGCCCGATGAAACCTCCGTTGAAATGGCCGAACCAGAGCCCGTGAACCTGATTGCCTTCGCCGATTACCACCGGCCCGATCTGATGTCGTCCATCCTGAGGATCCGTCAGGCCGAGACGGAAATCGGCATCGCCAAATCGGAGTATTATCCAACCCTCACATTGGAAGGGGCCATCGACGGGGAGAGGGAGGACAATCTCGAGTTCGAGCGGGACGATTACGGCAACACCATCGGTCTATTTCTCAATATCAACCTGTTTTCCGGAGGCGCCACCCGAGCGAGGGTGGCCGAAGCCCGCTTTCTCAGCCGAGAGGCGGAACGAAATTTCGAGGCGGTCAGAATATCGGTGTCATCGGACATTCGGGAGGCCGTGGCCACGGTTCGATCGTCCCAGAGGGAACTGATTCTTCAGCGGGAGAATGCAAAGCTTGTGCAAAAAAACAGGGAGTTGGTGGAAAAGGGCTATGCCGCAGGCCAGGAATCCCTGGTGCGGCTTAATGAAGCCCAGAGAGACCTGATCCAAGCTCAAGGGCGGCTGGCTCTATCGCTCGTTGCCTTGAAACAGCAATGGGAGCGGCTGGACGCCGCCACCGGCGGCAACCTGCTCCTGTTCGCACCTCCCTCGGAAAAGGTGGAGATCCGGCCGTAGCCGTCAGACATGCACAGCGCCCGGCGGTTTCCCTGTCGTGACATCCCGGGCCTCATCTAAAAAGATTCTAGGCAGACACCGTGACGATCTTCTTCAATAAAGCCCCCGCTACCCCCAACTTCCTCTCCCAGCGGATTCTCGATCATTTGAACGGAAACGGGGCCGCGTCATCTGCAGTTACCGGCGCCGACCGGTCGGCCATTCCACCGTCGGTGGTCTTGTTTCTGTTGAGTCCAACCGGCGACAGGGAAACCGGCTTGGGAATCCCGAGCCTGGTTCTGACCAAACGGTCCTCGCGGGTGAGGCAGCCGGGTGATCTCTGCTGTCCCGGAGGCGGGCTCTCCGAGCGGCTGGATGCGATGATGGCCCCGCTGCTCGGGCTTCCGGGAGGGACTCTCCATCGGTGGCCTCTGTGGAACCGATGGCGCAGCCGGCATCCCCGCTTGGCGTCGCGGCTGTCCGTATTCATGGCTGCCGGGCTGAGGGAAGGGGTGGAGGAGATGCGGCTGAACCCGTTCGACTTCCATTTCCTCGGTGTCCTGCCGCCAAGCGAGCTGGTGATGTTTGAACGGCTCATCCTTCCGCTGGTCGGCTGGCTGCCGAACCAGCAGCGCTTCCGGCCCAATTGGGAGGTGGAACGGATGGTCTCGATCCCTTTGGACCACCTGCTCAATCCTGAAAACTACGCCTGTTACCGGATTACCGTGGATCCCCGCCGAGACGGCTCCCAGGGAATGGACATGCTCGATCTTCCCTGCTTTGTTCATCGGCACGGGGGGGACGAAGAGATCCTGTGGGGGGTGACATTCCGAATTACAATGGATTTTCTGGGGCGGGTTTTCGCTTTTTCGCCACCGCCCCTGGATCGCCTGCCGGTCATTCGGAGGCGGTTGTCTCGGCATTACCGCACGGGTGACGGCTAGGGGCTCAGCAGGCATCGAGGCCCGCCCGGCGGGCATGCCGATATCGTGTGCTGCGATCGCTCAAGGCCGGGGGGCCTAAATCACAATGCCCATTTGACCCAATTCGGCGGTCACGCATCGGTCCCACCCTTTGTTAGCCCTGGGATTCGCCGGGCTCGGATGCGTCACACGACCGACGGCCACGGGCTGTCCGGTCAACACGGATGCCGCCCGGTCAGCGGCGAACCGACCGATACCGATGACGTGGCGTGGACGATAACAGGCCACCCAGTCGACCAAGGCCCGGTCGCAGGCGTCGAGAAGAGGGTTCCGCTGCGGGGCCGAAAGCTTGTCTGGAGTCAGATTGCGGCCGTCTGCATCGAAAAAGGCCAAGGGGCAGTAGTTGAGCACAAGAAATCGGCGGAAAAACCCATCGGGGGTCCCGAAACGTTCACGGGCCCACCCCCACAGCCGTTTGCCACTGACCTCGCTTCGCCCGCAGGCCATTCCGAGCACCGGCCGTTTCGGGTGCGGGTCGACAGGGGCTCCCACCCTGCCTTCAATTTCCAGCCAGTCGCGGACCGCATTGATTTCACCAAAAGGAATGCCGGTCTGGAGCATTCCCCAGGGTCCGGGATTCATTCCCACCATCAGGATCTCCCGGGGAGGATTGCCGTAGCGCTCCAAGTAGCGCTCAAAGGGCGCACGGGCATAGTCCAGGGGATTGTAGACATGGGTGACTGGGGCGGTAAACTTCAGGGGGACCAGGCCGTCGAGCTGATCCTGAAGAATCTCTATGTGATTTTTTCCGTGTTCAGTCATAACGCGGACTCCATTGGTCGTAATCGCACCGGCCCTCCGGCGACCCCTTTCCGACGGATGCGGCATCAATGGAGGGTCCGGGGACGACCCCATCGACAACCGGGACGGATCGATCCCGAACCATCCGGCATTTTGGGTCTTGCGGCGGCGGCCTCCCGTGGGGGCGAGGCGCTTCAATGCGTCCTTGATTTAATGCCCATGTGCTGGTAGCCATTAAAATGGCGGGGGTCCTCCTTCCGCATCCCGGCGGGATGCGGCGATGGTCATCGCTTCCTTCCTCCGCCCGGCGGCATCGAAACAGGGTTCATGCCGAATCAGCTATGTGGCCAGCATTGAACAACGGTTCGATAATGCTTAATACACAGTTAATATTCCCAAGGCCAGAGTGCCGCGACATCACCGACTTTTTCCCCGGGGCATTGAAGCGCTGAGAGCGGTTCCGACACCTGCTCGCACGTCCCCGTGACGGCCGTCGGCATCGAGGTTTCTTCCGTAACGGACATATCATCGGGAGCAGTGATCGAAAATGGGCGCCGCTGAGTACGTCAATGTCTCCAAGCGATTCGGTAGCGATACCGTGATCCGCGATGTCTCCCTCTCCATCCTAGACGGGGAGTTGATGGTGTTTGTGGGGCCCAGTGGGTGCGGAAAGAGCACGTTGCTGAGGCTCCTGGCAGGGCTGGAGGAGGTTTCCGACGGGACTATCCGCATCAACGACAGAGAGGTGACCCGCCTTCCGCCCAAGGACCGCAATGTGGCCATGGTGTTCCAAAACTATGCCCTCTATCCCCACATGAGCGTTCACCAGAATATCGCCTTTGCCCTCAAGCTGAAAAAAACCCCCAGGGATGAAATCGAGAAGCGGGTGGCCGAGGCCGCCGGCGTGCTGGGTCTCGAGGA
>JASFIA010000069.1:0-8362 GCA_050122915.1 Desulfobacterales bacterium
ATCAACCCACACAGCCGTCGCTTCCCCGGAGGCCATGATGAACCCGTTTGTGGACGCGGAGGAAGCCGGGCAGGAGGTCACCATGGCAACCCCTCGGCAAGTGTACGGTCGACGTGCGGAGAAGATTGCAGTCGGGTATCTGCGGCGGCACGGCTACCGCATTGTCGAGACCAATTATCGGAATGCGATCGGTGAAATCGACATCATTGCCAGGGATGGGGGGGGCGTCGTTTTCATCGAAGTCAAAGCACGGAAGACCCTTCGTTTCGGAAGCCCAAAGCAGGCGGTCACCCGCCAGAAGCAACGAAAGATCTCCATGACGGCCCTTGCCTATTTAAAGGAAACCGGTCAATTGAATAAAAAGGCGCGCTTTGACGTGGTGGCGGTGTCCGGGGAGGGAGAAGGGGCCGCCGTTGAATTGATCCGGAATGCTTTCGAGATCGCTTATGACCGCCTCTGAATCCACACCCGACGGATGCGGTGTTCTCTTCGTGGTGGCGACACCCATCGGCAACCGGAAGGACATCACCCTGCGGGCCCTCGAGGTTCTCCATACGGTGGATCTGGTCGCTGCCGAAGACACCCGTCATACGGGACGGCTCCTCCGGCACCACGGTGTCCGAACCCGGCTTGTGTCTTATCATAAGTTTAACGAGCGCCAGAGGACCCCTTTTCTCATCGAACAGCTCAGAGGTGGAAAGGCGGTGGCTGTCGTCTCCAGTGCAGGCACTCCGGGGATTTCGGATCCAGGCGGTATTCTGGTGCGTGAGGCGGCCAGGAATGGCATCCGGGTGAGCCCTCTACCCGGGCCGTCGGCGGTGGCCGCTGCCATATCGGTTTCGGGTCTGGATGTGGACGGCTTTCTCTTCCTGGGATTTCCCCCGAAGAAGACCGGCCGCCGACGTGCTTTGCTGGCTGCCCTCGCCGCCGAAACCAGGGCCAGTGTCTGGTACGAATCCCCTCAGCGTGTTCTTCCATTGATACGGGAACTGACGGATCAATGGGGGAACCGCAGAGCTGCGGCATGCCGGGAACTCACCAAACTTCATGAGGAAATCATTCGGGGCCGCCTGGCTGAGATTGCCGACAGTCTTTTTCAGAAAAATGACATCAAGGGAGAGTTCGTGCTGGTGGTGGAGGGAAGCGATCGTCATTCAGCCCCTCACTCCGTGGCGGACATCAGAGGAGAGATCCTCGAGCAGCTGCGGACCTCCGATTCGGACACCAATCGGCTGGCGAGGGACTTGTCCGATAAATACGGACTGTCAAAAAAGAGGGTCTACGAAGAAGTGTTGAAAGCAAAGGGTAAAAAATGAGCACCGGCGTCTATCGACTGCCGCACCGGGTGGGCCGGCATCGGCGCTACCCTTCTCCCCCCCGACCCTGATCCCGATGCCTTTCTGGGATGGTCTGCAGTGACGGTCATTCGACAGGGCGGTGCGTGATACCCGAAAATACAGGAGTAAACCATGGAGAGCATCGAAGCCATTTTCTCGCCCCGTTCGGTGGCTGTCGTCGGCGCATCGACAACCCCCGGAAAGGTTGGGCACGATATATTCGAGAATATCCTCCGGGGGAGATTTCAAGGAACCTTGTATCCAGTGAATCCCACCGCCAAATCCATCCTCAGTGTCCGGGCCTACCCCTCGATCAAGGAAATTCCCGATGACGTCGATTTGGCCATCATCATTCTTTCCCCCAAACAGGCCATGGAAGCCGTGAAGGACGCCATAGAGAAATCGGTCAAGGGGATTGTCATCGTCTCGGCCGGGTTTCGGGAGGTTGGACCCGAGGGTCGGGCCATCGAAGACCAGATCGTCGCCCTCTGCCGCAGCGCCGGGATTCGGATGGTCGGTCCCAACTGCCTTGGCGTCATCAACCCCCAGTACATGGTGCGCCTGAATGCCAGTTTCTCCACCCGAATGCCCGCGGCGGGAAATATCTCCTTCATTTCCCAAAGCGGTGCCTTGTGCACGGCGGTGCTCGATTTTGCCGCGGACAGGGATTTCGGCTTCTCCAAATTCATCTCCATCGGCAACAAGGCGGATGTGGACGAACTGGATCTCCTCCGGTACCTTCACAGCGATCTCGATACCAACTGCATCATGATGTACATCGAAGAGCTTCGACGGGGACCGGAATTTATCGAAACGGTCAAACAGATTACTTCCGGGCGCCGCCCCACCCCGGTTCTTGCCATAAAATCCGGGCGGACGGCCGCCGGTGCCCAGGCGGCCGCCTCGCATACCGGCGCGCTGGCCGGCACAGAGGCCGTCTACGATGCCATTTTCGAGCAGTGCGGCATCATCCGGTGCGAGTCCATCAATGAGCTCTTCGATTTTGCTAACGCATTCGCTTACAAGGCGGAAAGCACGGTGGGCAAATTGATGCGGAAGATCCCCGGCGGCAACCGGGTGGCCATCGTCACCAATGCGGGGGGGCCCGGCATCGTTGCAACGGACATGACCGTATCCTCCGGTCTTCGGTTGGCCAAATTCACTGAGGAAACCATCGAGGTCCTCAAAAGCCATTTGCCGTCGGCGGCCAATGTCCACAATCCGGTGGACGTGATCGGAGACGCGGCTGCCGACCGTTATGCGCATGCGCTTTCGACGGTAATCAAGGATGAAGGGGTGGACGGCGCCCTGGTGATCCTGACACCCCAGTCCATGACCAACGCCCTGGGCACGGCAGAGGTCATCGCACGGATTGCCATGCAGTCCCACAAACCGATTCTCTGCTCCTTCATGGGCATCGTGGATGTGTCGGCGGGTGTCGCGTTTTTACAGGAACAAGGGTATCCGGTGTATCGGTTTCCGGAGAGCGCGGCAAAGGCCTTCGGGGCCTTGTATCGCTATTCCCAGTGGCTGAACCGCCAGCAGCTGGCTCCGTTCAAGCTATCCTGCGACCAAACCAGGGCCGGCAAGATCATTCAAGACTGCTTGGCCGCAGGGCGGACGGCGATCGGAGAGTTCGAAGGCTCGCAAATTCTGGAGTGCTACGGGTTCAGCACCCTGCCAACCCGATTGGCCGTCAGCGAGGACGAGGCGGTTAAGTGGGCTGTCGAAATGGGCTTTCCGGTGGTGATGAAGATCGCTTCCCCCCACATTCTTCATAAATCGGATGCCGGCGGCGTTGTCGTCGGGATCACTGATGTCGACGGCGTCAGGTCGGCCTTTGGGCAGATTGTCGACAACGCCAGGGCCTATCGAGCGGATGCCGTCATCGACGGTGTGCTGGTGGTGAAGATGGCCCCGGTAGGACAGGAGGTCATTCTCGGTATGAACCGCTATCCGGTTTTCGGTCCCTTGGTCATGTTCGGTTTTGGCGGTATTTTTGTCGAGGTCTTTAAGGATGTGACCTTCCGGCTGGCACCGATCGGAAGGAACGAGGCCCGCCGAATGGTAAAGGCGATCAAGGCCTATAAACTCCTCGAAGGCTACCGGGGGGCGCCACCCGCCGATATAGCGGCGTTGGAGATGAGTCTGGTCCGGCTGTCGGATCTGGCGACCAATCACCCGGAAATCCAGGAACTGGACCTCAACCCCATGCTGGCGCATGCGAAAGGTGAAGGGGTTACCGTGGCCGATTGTCGGATCATCCTAAAGGCGGTCGAAACCGATTAGTCAAATCCCATCGGGTGGTTGACCGTCAGAAAAACCCCCCGCCCGGCGAGGTGCCCGTGCCCTTCCTCTACCCAGTCATTCTCCGGGTTCCGTCAATCGTCACCGGCCTCAAGGGTCGCGGCAAGGTGAAGGCCCTGAGCCGTGTTGCCCGCATTGCGGTGGACCGGTCGGCCGATCTTGCCCGTCTGCCGTCCGTTGAATTTTTAAAAAACCATCGGGGTGCGCCGCTGCCTTCCAGGGGCGTCTTCTGGTCCCTGGCGCACAAGCCCGAGGCGGTTGCCGGCATTGCCGCTGCGGTTCCCGTGGGCATCGACATCGAACGCCTTCAGCATCGTTCCGCCGGCCTGTTTCGAAAAATCGCCACGGTGGAGGAGCGGCGGCTGCTGGATCGGATTTCGGACCCTGTTTTGGCCTTCCATCGGTGCTGGACCGCCAAGGAAGCGGTTCTTAAAGCCGCCGGGGTGGGGCTTGCCCGCCTATCCGACTGCCGCATCCAATGGGCTGGCGATAACACGTCGACCGGGGTGGCGTTTGACGGCCGCCGTTGGACCGTGTCCCATATGCAATGGGATGGTCATCTTGCGGCGGTGACATCCCATGATATGGCGGTGAATTGGACGATTGGGGAGGCGGAAGGCCCAACCGAGGAGCCGTCGGCATAGGATCGGAGAGGTGCCCCGGGAATGCCATCCGCTCTTTCGGCCATGGGCTATGGGGTGGGTAAGGTCAGGGCTTCGATTTTAAAAATGGAGCTGCATTTTTTACAGCGGGTGGTGATGCCGATCTGATCGGGTCGTATTCGGTACCGTTGCCGGCAATGGGGACAAGCGGTCTTGACGGTTTCCGATTTCGGTTCACCCACGGCTTCCTCGGCCTGCTCCATGGCGGAACGAAGATCCTCCGGATCAATGAGCCCGTCGGTGGTATGGGAAGCCTCTTCGAGAAGACGGCGTTTTTTCTCGATAAAGCGCTCGTATTTTTTGAAGATGATGCCGCAGCGAAGGCATTCGGTAACCCCGTCCGGATTGGCAAAATCGCACTTGGGGCAAGGGGTGCTTCCCCCGGTCGGAAGGGCCTTCGTATCCACCTCTTCATTGAAAGGCCTCGTTTCGATGGCTTGCACTTCTTCGCGACCTTCCGCGTCCCGGGCGCTGTCGGCCGAATCGGTCTCGGGGGGCGGTTCGGGCCATGGGTCGCCACCGTCATCGGATGCATCCGGTTCCGTCTGATGGGTATGGGTCGTTCGCGCCATTTTTTTTTCCACATAAGCGATATCGATGCCGCATTGGGGGCATTCGGTATCGTCGGGCTGCCTCGGCGCATCACACCTTGGACATTTCATTGGTTCTCCCCCCATCGGCATCCGCTTCGAAAGATAATTCTGATTATCAAATAATTCCGGTAGTGTCAAAAGACCTCGGGTTAAACCTTGCAACCCTATTGGCCAGACCGTATAGTCATCAATACGGGGTCAACCCATCGCCGACATGGGGTCTTGCATGCCATCGGCTCCGGAGACACAACGGACCTCTGGTCGGCGCGGGCACCGCTGTGCGGGTAGTGACCCCCATACCGGGATCCCCCCAACAGGAGGCCGTGGCCATGCGCGAACTCACCCTTTATGACATCTACAAACGCAACAGCACCCTCCACGGAGGGCGGACGGCCCTTCGGTGGGCGGCCGACCGGATGACCTATCGAGACCTCTTGATCCAAACGGACGGTGTGGCTGCAGGGCTTGCCAGACAGGGGATTGCCAGAGGCGACCGTATCGCCATTCTGGCCAACAACCACTATCGGTTTTTCTCCTTGTTCGGCGCCGCCGCCCGAATGGGCGTCGGTCTGGTCCCTCTGAACTGGCGGCTCTCCGATGAGGAAATTCGCTTTATTTTATCCGATGCCGAGCCATCGCTGTTGCTGACGGATCAGGCCCACAGTGAGCGGGCGGGACAGACCGCCGAGGGCACCCGACTCGCCGACCGCATCATTGGGCTGGACAGGGAGGCCGGATGGCCGGTCTCCCTGGACGACATGCCCTCTGAGCCGATCGAAACGCTGCCGGAGGGTCGGGGTTCGGACATCTTTTGCCTGATTTATACGGCTGCGGTCGCTGGGAAACCCCGCGGGGCGGTGCTCAGCCAAAGCAATATGGTATTCAGCAATCTGCAAACCCTTGCCACCTTGACCCTCGGCAACGATGACGGATACCTCAACAGTCTCCCCCTGTTTCACATCACCGGGCTCAATTTGTCCCTCGCGGTTCTTCATGCTGGGGGGGAAAACGTCGTCGTGGACCGTTTTGACGCCGAAGAGACCGTTAGATGGGTGACCGATGAAGGGGTTACCGTGCTCGGCAGCTTCCCTCCGATGCTGACGCGGGTGCTGGCGGCCTGCGAAGAGGATACCCACCGGTTATCCTCCCTCAAGCATGTGATGGGACTGGATGCCCCCGATGTCATCGCCGCATTCGAAGCCGCATCGGGAGCGGTTTTCTGGATGCTCTACGGCCAAACCGAAACTTCAGGCATGGTGACTCTTGGGCCTGCGGGCGAGCGGCCGGGAACTGCGGGGAGGCAGGGCCTGCTCATCGACTACCGTCTGGTTGACGGCAATGGAAACGCGTTGCCGACCGGTGAGACCGGTGAAATCGTTGTCCGGGGGCCACTGGTGTTTCAAGGGTTCTGGAAACAGGGTGGAGGGCTGGATACGTCGTCGATCATTGACGGGTGGCACTATACCGGCGACCTTGGACGCCTTGACGAAGACGGCTACCTGACATTCGGGGGGCGCAAGCCCGAGAAGGAGCTGATCAAACCCGGCGGTGAAAACGTGTATCCGGCCGAGGTGGAAGCCGTCATTATGGAGCATGAATCCGTTGCGGACGTGTCGGTCATCGGGGTGCCCGATCCCGAGTTCGGAGAGGGCGTGAAGGCGGTCTGCGTGTTGAAACCCGGGGCGGTCTTGACCCACCAAGAATTGAGCCGGTTCGTGGCTTCCCGTATTGCCGGCTACAAGAAGCCCCGGTATGTGGACTTCGTCGATCGACTGCCGAAGGGGACCGACGGAAAGACGGACAGGGAGGCCGTCAAAAAACGCCACGGGAATCCCTGACGGGCGGAAGACTGTATGGGACTTGTTCATCTTGAAACCTTCAACAGGAAATCGTCCCTATGAAAATCACATTTCTGGGTGCCGTTCGTGAGGTGACGGGCTCCATGCACCTATTGGACACCGGTTCCGATCGCATTCTTCTCGACTGCGGGTTGCACCAAGGTCGCCGGAAGGAGTCGGACGAGAAAAACCGGGAGCTACCGTTCGATCCCGTCACCTTGACTACCGTCGTCCTGTCCCATGCCCACATCGACCATTCGGGGCGTCTGCCCTTGCTTTCCAGGGAGGCCTATAAGGGCCGAATCGTGTCGACCCGGGTCACCGCTGATGCATGCGGGTATCTTCTGAGGGATTCGGCCCACATTCAGGAGTCTGATGCGGAGTACTTGAACTACAAGCTGGTTCGAAATCATCTTGTTCAAAGTGAAAAAGCGGGAAAGAAGACCGGAAAAACAAGAGGGATTCGTAAACGGCTCAAGTCCAACGGCCACCGGATCGACGCGGAGCTGGTCGGGGAACTGGTGGACAGATACGGTTTGGAGGGCATTTCCCCGCTTTACACCATGGCCGACGCCGAGGCGGCCATCGGTATGATGGACGGATATCCCTATCGGCACGAGATGACCATCGGTAAGGGTGTCGGGTGCACCTTTTACGAAGCCGGCCATATTTTGGGCTCTTCCATGGCGATGATCCAGGTGCAGGACAACGGCCGCCTCCGCAACATCTGTTTCAGCGGCGATATCGGGCGATTCGACAAACCCATCCTGAAGGACCCATGCCTCGGCTTCAAGGAGGCGCACCGGGACGTGGATCTGCTCATCATGGAGAGTACATACGGGGATCGGGATCACGAGCCGGTCGGCGACCTGAAGGGATCTCTGAAAACGGTCGTCAACACCACCCATGATCGGGGCGGCTGCGTTATGATTCCGGCGTTTGCCTACGGTCGCACCCAGGAGCTTCTTTATTATCTCCACGAGCTCTACGACGAGGGCGCCGTACCGCGGCTGCCGGTATATGTGGACAGCCCTCTGGCGACCCGGTTGACCCAGGTGTTTGGGGAGCACCCCGAGGTGTATGACCAAGAGACCCACCAAACCTTTCTTCAGGACGGACGGAATCCCTTCACCTTCAAAGAGGTGCATTTCGTCGGATCCGTTGAGGAATCCATGGCCCTCAACAGGGATGAACGGCCCCATATCCTCATTTCGGCCTCGGGCATGTGTGAGGCAGGGCGGATTCTCCATCATCTCAGGCACAAGATCCACAATCCCAGACACACCATCCTCGTGGTCGGGTTCATGGCCCAGAACACCCTTGGCCGGCGGATTCTTGATCTGGGGATGGCCTACGAGGCGTCGGGCCGCCAGGGCCCCGCCCCGGAGCTCCGGTTTTTCAACAAGACCTATCCCCTAAACGCAAGGGTTTCCAAAATCGGGGGCTTCAGCGCCCACGGCGACAGGAATGAGATGCTCCGCTTCCTGAAATCATCCAACCTCAACATAAAGCATATCGCCCTGGTGCACGGCGAGGAGTCCCAATCCCTGGCCTTTGCCGACTTTCTGGAAAAGGCGGGCTATCGCGTGAGCGTTCCCCATCTAGGAGATACGATGGATATCGGC
>JASFIA010000070.1:0-8360 GCA_050122915.1 Desulfobacterales bacterium
AAGCCGACGGCGGGGAAAAGCGGCCCGGCTGAAGCGTCGGTCTGTCCGGGGCCCGGAATGGGTCGGTTTTTTGGGCCCTGGCCTATGGCGATAATGCCTTTGATCCTTTGGACGCAATCTGTTACCAGAGATGTGGTGCCCCAATGCTTGAGGATGCGTTCCTCGGAGAGGATCACCGGTTTTTTTCATGGGTCCGGAAGCGGGGCCGGGGGACGGACAGATGACGACACCATTGGCTACCGAGAACCTAAGAGCAGTATTGACCGGCGATGTGGTGGCCTCAACTCGGCTGCCTCTGGAACAGCGGTCCCATTTTCCTGCCTTGTTTGAAGGGCTGCCCCGATCCCTGGGAACTGCGTTCGGGGATGACCTGCTTCCTTTCGGCGTGGACACGGTAAGAGGGGACGGGTTCCAGACACTGGTGTCCAACCCCGCCATGGCCCTTCGGGTAGCGCTGTTCATCAGGGCCTCCGTTCGGGCCCTCGCCGAGGTCGGCTACGCCCACCTCAGAATTGCCATCGGTATCGGCACCGTCGATTTCATGGGCAACCGGGTGTCTGAAGGGCTGGGGGCTGCTTTCCAACTGTCCGGGAAACGACTGGACCGGATGAAGTCCGACAGCCGCTTTGGGATCGATTGCCGACTCGACGGTTTCGATACCGGCACTTGGGACGTGGTCCTCGGTCTGATGGACGTACTCGTCGATACCTGGACCCCCAAGCAGGCGGCCGCCGTCTGCGGAGCCCTCAAGGGATGGACCCAGCAGTCCATTGCAGACCGGTGGGATGTCCCCATCAAGCAACAAACGGTTGCCCGCCATTTAAAGCGGGCAGGGTGGGGAGCCTTGGTGACGGCTTTGGAGCATTTTGAAGACAGCTTTTAACGCATGTTTTTAACCATAACAGTCAATATAAGCTGTATTATTGCGGCCTGAACCCCGGATTGAAATGCCAGGAAAGGCAGTCGCCAACCATGAACGGAATCGGCGTTGAACTGATGGTGGCTTTGGGCTCGGCCCACGTGATTGGCGACTATTTGCTTCAAAACGAAACCGTTGCCGCCAACAAGCACCGGTTGCCGGTATTGACCGTTCATGCCCTGGGGGCCGGGGCTGCGGCCTATATCGCTTGCGGTCTTTGGCGATTGTGGTGGATCTTTGCCCTGACGGCCCTGAGCCACGGTTTGCTGGACTGGACAAAGCTCCGAACCACGCGGCCGCGACTGAGGTCTTTTCTCCTGGACCAGTCAGCCCATCTGGCGGTGGCTGCCTGCTTGGCCCTGGCAGCCGTGGTGGCAGCCGACAGCACCACCATCTGGCCCCAGCTATCTGACGTCGGTCGGCATTATCTGCTGAGATCCCTGGTGCTTGCAGCCGGCCTCCTGATGGCCGGCAAGGTGGGCGGGATCGTCATCGGCCTCTGGGTGTATCCCCATCTGGTGTGGATGAAACGGCGAACCCGGCGAATTGGCCGCCGCAATACAGGGTCCGGGGAAACAACTGCCTCCAGGCCCCCCATGACCGAAGACGACGGACGCGGACTACCGCAGGCCGGGCGGATCATCGGCCAGATGGAAAGGCTTCTGATTTTCATGATGGTCTTTTCCGGAGAACCCGGGGGCATCGGGTTTCTGGTGGCGGCTAAATCCATATTTCGTTTCGGAGAGTTGAAGGATCCGTCCAACCGCATGGAGGCCGAATACATCCTGATCGGCACCCTGATCAGTTTTGTCTACGGCATTGCCGTCGCTTATGGGGCAAAGATGCTCTGGCACATGGTCTGACCCTGAACCAACCGATGGCCCAACCCCATTACCCCGAAAGTCATTAAACGGTGACAGAAAAACCGCACCTGTTGGTTATCCCCAAAGAGAAGGCCGTCTTCTGGATGGACGCCCGGGGCCACTGGTGCAATCGCCACGGCCGGATACGTCACCCTAAAGTCATCGCCCATTTCAACGCCAGTATCCGCCGGGACGCCGATGGTTACCACCTGTTCCAGGAACGCGAGGGGCTGCAGGAAAAAGTGTACTTCCGTTATGAGGAAACGCCCCTGTTCGTGGTGAATGTGGTGAGGGGAGAAACCGTCATGCTGGAAACCAATACCCGGGGACGCTGGCCCGTCGATCCGAAGGGGCTCTATATGCGGGGCGACGCCCTCTACATGGAGACCGGCGGGGAGGTGCTGAAATTTACGGAAGAGGCACTGGTTCGCTTTTCACCGTGGATCGAAGGGGAAGGAGACGCCGTCTTCCTGAGACTCGGTGAGGGGAGATGGCGGATTCCCGAACGGGAGTAACGGGGGGCCCCGGCTCAACACAAGATAGAATTTGTCTGGAAGAGAGGATGCAAATGAAAAAGGATTTCCTTCATGTGGACGATCTGACCGCGGATGAGATCTTCGAACTGCTGGAACTGGCCGCGGAGGTAAAGGCACGGTTCCATCGTCGCGACCTCTTCAGACCTTTCGAGGGACTTACCATGGCCATGGTGTTTGCCAAACCATCGGCCAGGACCCGTATTTCGTTTGAAACCGGTTTTTTCCGACTGGGGGGGCATGCCATCTACCTTGGCTCATCGGACATCGACCTGGGCCATCGAGAGCCGGTTAAGGACGTGGCCCGAGTGATCAGTCGATACAACGACATCATCATGGCCCGGCTGTTCAGCCACGAGCACGCGGTGGAAATGGCCGCCTTCGCGACGGTGCCTGTGATCAACGGGTTGACCGACTACAATCACCCCTGCCAGATCATGGCCGACATCTTCACGATTTGGGAACACCGGGGTCACTTGAAGGATCTGAAAGTGGCCTATGTCGGAGACGGAAACAACATCGTCCATTCATGGCTGAGGTTGGCATCCAGGATTCCCATGGCGTTTGCCTGCGCCTGTCCGGAGGCTTACATGCCCGATACCGAGACGGTGGCCCTGGCCGGGGCCTCTGGGGTGTCCCGAGTGGAGATTCTTCACGACCCGGTCCGGGCCGTGACGGGTGCGGACGTGGTCTATACGGACGTCTGGGCGTCCATGGGAAAGAAGCATGAGTTGGAGGAGAGAAAGCGCCATTTCGATGGGTTCGTGGTGAACGACAGGCTCATGGCAGCAGCGGGGGAGGGGGCGATATTCATGCACTGCCTGCCTGCCCAGCGGGGCCTTGAGGTCACCGACTCGGTGATGGAGTCCACGGCGTCGGTGGTCTTTGACGAGGCCGAGAATCGAATGCACGCACAGAATGCGATCATGCTCAAACTCTTGGGCAAAGCCTGAGGACAACAGGAGAGCGGGCCGCCCCCGACTCAGGCGCCGCATGGGTTGTAGTTATCGCGTGACGCAATCCAAAAGAAGGAGGACACATGGGCGACAGACGCTTTCCGTTGAAGCATGTGGTAGAATCCCAGCAGTTCGACCGGGAGATCCTCGACAGGGTCTTCGATACCGCCAATGCCATGAAAGCCGATGTGGCGGAAGGCTGTCCGGTCTATGGAAAAAGCCTCGCTAGAAAAATCATGGCTTCTCTTTTTTACGAACCATCCACCCGGACACGGTTTTCCTTCGAGGCGGCCATGAATCGGCTGGGAGGCCGTATCATCACCACGGAGAACGCCAAGGAGTTTTCCAGTGCGGCCAAGGGGGAGAGTTTGAGGGATTCCATCCTGGTCATGAACGGCTATGCCGACGTGATCGTCATGCGGCACCACGAGGCGGGCAGCGCCCAGATGGCTTCTGAAATATCCCGGGTGCCGGTCATCAACGCGGGAGACGGCCCGGGCCAGCACCCCACCCAAGCGCTTCTGGATTTGTTCACCATCCGTGACACCTTTTCCGACATCTCGGGTCTGAGCATCGCCATGGTGGGTGATCTAAAGTACGGCCGGACGGTGCGGTCCCTGACCTATCTGCTTTCCAAGTACAGTGACATTCGGATCGTTTTCGTCTCACCTCAGGTCTGCCGGATGGACGACGACATCAAGGACTATCTGGACCGCTGCGAAATTGGCTGGCGGGAGGAGACCGATCTCGATTCGGTGCTGCCCCATGTGGACTGCGTCTACATGACGAGGATCCAGAAGGAGCGGTTCAACGATCTGAACGATTATGAGGAGGCTTCCGGAAAATATATCCTGAGACCGGAAAGCGTCGAATTGATCAAACCGGAAGGGATCATCATGCACCCCCTGCCCAGGGTGGACGAAATACCTCAGGAAGTGGACGATGACCCTCGTGCACGGTATTTTGAACAGGCCCACAACGGCGTCTATGTTCGAATGGCCCTCCTCTACCTGCTACTGAAGGGCTGACCGGGAAAGCGGCACCGATTCCCAGGTTACGGGTTAGTCGTAAAGGCGGCCGAGAAAGTAATTCATCTGGCGATACCACCACGGCCAGTCGTGGTTGACGTCCCACCCCCACAAATCAACCCATGCCTCGATTCCCTTTTCACGGAATAGTCTTTCCAGAGACCGGGTGTCTTCGACAGCCTCCGCCTCCCATGCCCCTTGACCCGCGCACACGACGATCCGGCTGTCCCGGTATCGGTCAAGGTACCAGGGATCCTCAAGAGCCGACAGAAAGCTGATGGGCGAGTTGAAGTACACGGCGTCCAGATCCCCCGGGGACAAGCCGAATTCCTCCCTGTCGAGCCGGTAGAGTCCGCTCAGGGCAAGAACTCCCCCGAAAACATCGGGGTGCTTGAGAAAGGCATTGACGGCATGGTAAGCCCCCATGCTGCATCCGTTGGTCATAATCCGCACCTCGGACTGGCGGCAGTGGTCCCTGATGAAGGGAACCGCTTCATCGACCAGGTAGCGGTCATAGGCGTTGTGGCGGCGGTTTCTCTCCGTCGGTGACAGATCGAAACGGTACCAACTGTCGCCGTCGATGCTGTCCACGGTGAAGAGCTTGATGAGACCCCGATCGATAAATCCGGCGATTGCATCGATCATCCCCATCCCTTCGTAATCGAAATACCGGCCTCGCGAGCAGGGAAAAACCATAAACGGCTGACCCCAGTGGCCGTAAACTTTGAGCGCCATCTCCCGGCCGAGGTGGGCGCTGTGCCATCGATGCTCCTCGATATGCATGGGATTAGGCCTCCGTCAAATGAATGGCCCGGACTCCGTCCAACAGGGTGTCTAGATCGGGATGGCGGAGGATGAAGCCGATATCTCCGAGAGCGCTTCGGAAAACATCGGGGACGCGATCCACCTGCAGCAGATCCGCGGATATCCGGGATCGGATGTCCTCCTCGGTGTAAACATAGCGGTGGTGGGATTTTCGACTGGCGTAGCAGCAATGATAGGTGGGCCGGTAGTCCATTGCGGCGGTTCCGTTGATCACCACCTCCGCCCAGGCCCGGTAGACATCCGTATCGGCGGCATAGTTGATCATGTCGGTGGTGAACCCACCGGGCGGCCTGACGTTGACCTCCAAGGGGATATAGGTTTGGTTACCGGTGTGGAAGAACTCGATATGAAAGAACCGCTCGCGGATATTGAAGGCGCGAACGCAGGTTTCTCCCGCCGCCTCGAGGGCTTCGGGGATGCGGCGAAGGTTGTAGTAAAAGATGTGGAGCCCATCGTTTACGGTCTCCATGATGCCCTGGCTGAAATAGTGGGCGGTTCTGAACACGGTTTTTCCTTCGGCATCCGTTAGCCCGTCGTAGGAAAAGAGTTCCCCCCTCACGAACGCCTCGAGGAAGTAGTCGGCATGGGGCTTGATTTCCAGAAACTCATCGAGGGCCCGGCGATCGTCGATTCGAAAAGTGTCCAGCGCGCCCACTCCGGCGTCTGGCTTGGCGATCAGGGGGTATCCGGTCTCCTCTGCAAAAGCAATCGCTTCTTTCTTGCCGCCGACGAGAATGCCGGGCGCCACCGAAAGGCCGGCATTCCTGAAAACGGTCTTCATACCGGATTTTCGGCGGAGGGTTCGGATGTCTTTTGCACGAACCCCGGGAATATTGAAATCGTCCCTGATGCGGGCATCGGTATCGAGCCAGTATTCGTTTTGGCTCTCGATGCGGTCTATTTTCCCATAGCGATGGGTAAAGTAGCCGCAGGCCCGAATCAGCGCATCGTAATCGTGAAGGTCGTTGACTTGGTAATAGTCGGAGAGAGCGTTGCGGGTTTGCGCGGAGAGGGCGTTGTGATCCACATCCCCGATGCCGAGAACCCGTCCACCAAGGTCTTTCAGATGCCAGCAGAAACGGTGATAATGGGTGGGAAAGTGTGGCGAAATGAATATAATGTTCACGTTGTCTTTTCCTGTGACGCCAATGAGTGGTGTTGATCAGCAGGCAGACAGGCGGGTTGAAGCCGACCGGCCATCGAGAGCACCGCTGGGCGCTGCAGCCTCTTGGGGTGCAGATCTTCCTGAAGGCATGTTGCGGTGGAAGGGACGACTTGGTCTTCGATTTGCCACCAGGTCCTATTTAAGGGCCTGCCGCTGCTAACCGTGGTAGTTGACGCCATACACTAATGAATCCGGGGTCGATGTAAAGGGGGGGATCCCGAAATGGTAAGCGGCCGAAAGCCCTTTTTCGCGGTTCCCGGTGGACGCGGCGTCCACACCGGGAAAAAGGTATCGGACGGTTTTGCTCGCCGTTGGGGCTCTACCGCCGACAGCAGCAGGGGAAAGAGGCGATGCGGGATTACCTGTTGTTGAAATAGCCGGCGGTTTCCTCCACAATGGCTCGCCTGAGGCTTTCGTCTCCGCGGAAAGTCAACCGGTCGAGGACTTTGTCGTATTTGACTCGGCAGTCATATTTCACGGCGGCGCTGTTCAATAGTTTTGCCATTACTTCCAGATTGTGATTTCGCTGGTGGATCGGTAACTGTGGCATGGATTCCGTCCTCAGACAGTGAAGTCTCGATACGCGTATCGAGCTAGATGGATTATCGGCGATTTTCCGAGAGTCTTAACATCCGCTTTTTCCTTTCATAAGAGCAAATCATGAGAGCAAATCATGTGCCATTGATTTGGTCCGTGGTATACTTCGCTAATATAATTACCAATCGGCTATGATGGGGAATGCGGTAAAAAGAACGGTTTTGAAATATTATCATCGATTGCCCCACACTTCTGTCAGTAATGGCTCGGTTTTTTGGCGGCTGGCTAGTCCCACTGGTGGCCTTCAACAGGAGATTCCAATGTCGACATCATTTGGAGCCCCGCCCATGGACAGTCAATTCCGTGTGATCGCCGGGGGGCTTCGTCGTGAGATTCGTTTGAGAGGGGTGCGTGTGGTGGCAGCACCCCGGAGCGCCCAGCCCTTTGCCGTGGATGCACTGGTTTTTGAGGAGGATACCTATCTGGTTCTATCGGCCGACCCAAAGGCCGTTTCCCCTGAGGTCCATCCGGTCCGACTGATGACGGGCGCTCTCGATTTCTCCCCTGAGGCACCGGGATCGGTGGTGGTTCAGGAAACCAGTCCCCTGCGGCTGCTAGCGGTTGTTGACGATGTCGATCAGGACCCAATCTGCCAAGAGGCATGGGTCGCCCATGCACTGAAAGCGGTTTTTCGGATTGTCGAGGCCCGCCGTCTAAAGGCCATCGGGTTTCAGATGCTGGGAACCTGCCACGGTCGACTACCGCCTGCGCGCTTTGCAGAACTCCTCTTCGATGCCTTGTCCGGTTACCCAGAGGGCCTTGGCTTGACGCGGCTTTGGATCGACGCCCCTGTCCCCGTTAACAGGGATGTCATTGCCCTGTTGACCCAGAACCGATCTTTGTCCTGATTCCCGTCTTCTGCCGTTGATTCGTCACCGACTTTCCTTATGTTCTATTTCCCGGGCTACCCTCCCATCGAAAGCAGGAGACATGGGCGACATCGATCATCTGGCGCTTCAGATCAAACACAACTGCGACATCTCCGATGCCCACTACGCCGGAATGTTTTCGGTGTGCGGGCTGGCGCTTCGGTTCAGGGACTTGTACAAGTGGGAGGTCGATTTGCCTCCGTGGGAGGAGCGGGATACCTCCAGCATTCTGGACTGGATCGGGGAGCGGGAGGAGCGATGGGCCGACCTGGGCGATGAAGAGCTGTCAGCCCTCAGCTTTGACGGCCTAACTTGGGATCCCTTCGACACCCAATCGTTGAACGACAGACTCGAGCCTATGGGGTATTTCTATGGGGCTGGACTGGCCCACGGGCTGAAACCGTCTTTTTTCCTGGCCTCAGTTCTCCACACCACTTCCGTGGAGTCGCTCTCCGTGGTTACGGTCGGCAGGGAACTGGCTCGGGATCTGCTGGCTCTGCCGGCCTTGGTCCAGGATCGACGAATCCTGCTTCGTCACCACGCGGCCCTGTCGTTTTTCTGGGATCAGATGGTCTACGTCAACCCATCCGGTCGTTCGTTTATTG
>JASFIA010000071.1:0-8313 GCA_050122915.1 Desulfobacterales bacterium
TGCCAGTAGGAGGCCCCCATAAGCCGAAACAATAGCCGATAGTCCTTGTCGCAATTTTTGAATCCTTCGAGGAGGCTGACGGTAATGGGGAAGAAAATGATCACGGATGCCATGAGCACCTTGCTGGCGATCCCGTAGCCGAGCCAGATCACCAGAAGCGGAGCGACAGCGAAAACCGGAACCGCCTGGCTGGCAATGAGGATAGGCGCCAGGGCCCGCTCCACCGCCGGGTTTGAGAACATCACCATGGCCAAAGGGACGGCGACGCCGATGGCGACGGCGATTCCGGCGACAATTTCCATCAAGGTCACCCCCGCATGGGGAAGCAGTCGAGGGGACTCCAAAACGGTCACCTCCAGGATTCGGGAGGGAGGCGGCAGGATGAATGGGGGCACCGCCCCCGCCCGGCAGATGATCTCCCATCCGGCGAGAAGCCCGATGACCACGGACAGGGCGGCGACCTGAACCCATCTCATGGTGCATTTCCATCGGCAAGCAGACGCAGCGCATGCCCCTTCATGTCGACCAGTTCGGTGTCGGTGCTGGACCGGGGTTTTCCCCCAGGGGGTAATAGCCTATCGACCACCTGGAAGGGCGCGCTTCCAAGGATCAGAACCTCGTCTCCGAGAAGCAGCGCCTCCTCTATGTCGTGAGTGATCATAATGACGGTCCGCTTGAATTCGCTCTGGAGGAGCGTCAGCAGCCCATGGAGGTTGCGGCGGGTGATGGCGTCCAGGGCGGACAGGGGTTCGTCCAGGAGCACCAGTTCCCGGTCGAACATGAGGGTGCGAACAAGGGCACAGCGCTGGCGCATCCCTCCGGAGACCCGGGACGGCAGATAGTCCTCATAGCCCGAAAGCCCCATCTTCAGGAACAGCGTCTCTGCCTTTTCGAGAGCCACCGAGTCACCGAGACCTGCAATCCGTGACGGTAGCAGAGCGTTTCCCCTCAGGGTGAGCCATGGCAGCAGAAGATCTTTTTGCTGCATATAGGCGGCTGCCGTGTCAAGAGCCGCAACCGGCTTTCCCAGCCACCGGATGGTGCCCCCATCCAGTGGGGCGATTCCGGTCAACACATCGAAAAGAGTCGTTTTCCCGCATCCGGAGGGGCCGACGAGAACCGTGAACCCGTTTCGGGGAACCGTCATGTCGAAGCCGTCCAGGATCCGGTCATGGCCAAAGGCTTTGGTAAGACGATCGACGACCAGCAAGGATGAGAACTCCCTTGGGGAGCCGACGACTGAAGGAAGGGAACCGGTGCGGTCGGTGCGGACTTCCCTTCGCCGGCATGACCCGGATCAGGTTCCAGGGGTCGAGGCTTCCAGCCTCCTCTCAGCCGATGTCATCGACTCCCCCAGCAATGATGCGCGGTTGTGATAGCAACTGCTTGCAGGAAAGTCAAACCGACAGCCCGTCGCAGACAGTGGTTCCTTGGGCAACAATCCCCTTGCCAATTGTTTCCGCTGCTGATACTTTTAGGCATTATCATTCCGATGGGGGTGTTCTGGAGACCGCCGGAACTGAGAGTATACCCATTGAACCTGATGCAGTTCAGACTGCCGTAGGGAAATCGGAATCTCCTGTCACAAGGAATTCATTCCCCACCAGCCTGCCTCCGGTCCTTTATCCCCTGCGGTTTGTCTGTTTACGTGGTTGACGCACCGTCGCCTATCCCGCTCGGCGGCTCCGAACCGACAGAAAAAACGTGCCCGATGAAAACCGCATTGACTATAGCCGGATCCGACAGTTCCGGAGGTGCCGGCATCCAGGCAGATCTGAAGACCTTCCAGGCCCATGGTGTTTTTGCCACGACCGCCATCACCGCCGTAACGGTTCAAAATACACGCAAGGTGATCGACATTCAGGAAATGACACCGGAAATCGTCCGAGGCCAAATCGCCTGCCTCTTCGACGACATGACCATCCATGCCGTAAAAATCGGCATGGTGTCCAGCATCCCTCTGGTCGAAGCCGTGTCCGAAGCGCTCTCCGCTGTGGTTCTGCCCCCGGTGGTCCTGGATCCAGTAATGATATCAAAAAGCGGATACGCCTTGTTGAAGGATGAGGCAAGAACCATCCTGGTACGCCGCCTCTTCCCTCTGGCCTCGGTGGTCACCCCCAACATCCATGAGGCCGAAGCCCTTGCGGGAACCGGCATCACCACCCTTCGGGGCATGAAAGACGCCGCTCGCCGCATTGCCGATATGGGGGCCGGCAATGTCGTGGTCAAAGGAGGGCATCTGGGGGGAAACCAGGCCATCGACGTCCTGTACGACGGAAGTGCTTTCCATGAGCTCGCAAGCGATCGTATCGACACCCGAAACACCCATGGAACGGGCTGCACGTTTTCCTCTGCCATCGCCGCCAATTTGGCTTTGGGCTTTTCCTTTTTCGAAGCGGTCGAACGGGCAAAACGCTATATTACAGGGGCCATCCGAAATGCACTGCCCATCGGCGGAGGCCACGGCCCGACCCATCACTTTTTCGACCTCTACAACCGGGCCAATCTGGATACCGAAACCATCGACCGATAGCCCGTTCAGGTCCCAGCCTGGAGGAACCCATCGTGACCAACGCCGCCCAATCCATGACGCCCCCCATGAGCCCGACCAGAAAAACAGCCTATGCCGTCGTGCTGGTGGCCATCGGCGTGGCCCTGGCTCCCTACACCTCGTTTCCCATCGGCATCGCCAAGATCAACCCCACCCAGCACTTCATCAACGTCATAGGCGCCGTCATCCTCGGCCCCGGATGGGCCGTTCTCAACGCCGCGGTAATCGCCGCAATCCGCAATGCCTTGGGTGTGGGAACCTTGCTGGCCTTCCCAGGTGGCATGATCGGGGCCCTGCTGGCCGGATTGCTCTATCGCCGGATCCCACGCCTCCATACGGCTGCCGCCGGCGAAATCATCGGCACCGGCCTGGTGGCTCCGATAGTTTGCGCCCTTTGGGTGGCCCCGGTGTTGATGGAAAAAGCCATTCCCATCCTGGCCCTGATACCCAGCTTTCTGGCCAGTGCCGTCATCGGAGCGCTTCTGGGGGTCCTGGCCTTGAAATTCCTTGAGCAGGCCGACATTGTGGATATCGGAAGGCCATGATCCTTGGCGGGAGAACGCTATATATCGGCACGCCGCCTGGCATACCACTACCGCCGCACCGGAGCCCCCCCCGTCCTCGACAATATCGATCTGACCCTCGACAGGGGCACCTTCACCCTGCTATGCGGAGCCAGCGGATCCGGAAAATCGACGCTGTGTCGAACCTTCAACGGCCTGATTCCCCATTTTTACGGCGGCCGACTTGAGGGTTCCGTACGAATCGCGGGTCGACCGGTGGCCGACCAAACCGTGGCGGCGCTCTTCGACCGGGTCGGGATGGTTTTCCAGAATCCTGAGGCCCAACTTTTCTGTGGCAGTGTCGAGCGGGAACTTGCCTATGGATTGGAGAGCCTCGGACTCGATCGGGCCGCCATCCGACGACGGGTGTCCGCCACCGCCCAACGCCTGTCCATCGAATCACTGCTGCCGCGCCCCCCTCATGAACTCTCCGGGGGTGAAAAGCATCTGGTCACCCTGGCCGCCATTCTGGCCCTTGAACCGGCCATGCTGATTCTGGACGAACCGTACGCCAACCTTGACCCGCAGCACGTCCAGCGGATCCGATCGATTCTGAAATCCCTCCACTCCGACGGAACGGGGATTGTCATCTGTGAGCATCGACTGGCCCCTACCCTGCCCGACGCGGAGCGCATGGTCGTGCTCCGTGGCGGCCGGGTTGCGGCCAACGGCACGGTAGAAGAAGTACTGCGCCATGATCTGGAGACCTGGGGGCTGGAACTCCCGCTGCCGGCTCGTCTGGGAAAATACAATGGCCTTCGGCCCATCCCCCTGACGGCCGATGCCCTTCCGGACGACATCCAGGTACCGGCCCTCTGGGAAGGCGGGCCGAGCCCCCGCACCCGCCTCTCCTCATCACCCGGCACCCCCCCGGTTCTGAGCGTGGAAGCGCTGACCGCACGGCGGGGCCGACAGACGCTGCTCGACCGTGTCGACTTCCAGGCCCACGCCGGGGAATGCCTCGCCATCGTAGGCGCCAACGGCGCCGGGAAGACCACCCTGCTTCGGCACATCATCGGCCTGGACCGCCCGGTAGCAGGCGCCGTTCGCATCAAGGGCCGGGGGACCAAAGGACGAAGCGTCGCACAGCTGGCGGCAGATGTGGGTCTGGCCTTCCAGAATCCCGAAAACCAATTCTTCCGATTGAGTGTTAGAGACGAGATCGAGACCGGACCCCGGGCACTCAACACGCTTGACGAAGGGTGGATTCAATCCCTGGTCGGCCGGTTCGGCCTGAGCCCCTACCTCGACCGCG
Source organism: Desulfobacterales bacterium (assembly GCA_050122915.1). GTDB lineage: Bacteria > Desulfobacterota > Desulfobacteria > Desulfobacterales > UBA5852 > CALNZV01. Next base: position 4,370 of record JASFIA010000071.1, read on the forward strand.
CGCCCTACCGGTTGAGTGGTGGAGAAAAAAAACGGGTGGCCTTCGCCTCTGCCTTGGCCGCACGGCCGTCCATCCTTGCCCTGGACGAACCGACCGCTGGCCAGGACTTCCATTTTCGCAATGCCCTGGCCCGGCTGCTCGAGGACATTCGAGCCGAAGGCCTGCTGGTGGTTCTCGTGACCCATGACCTGGCCTTTGCCGAACAATGCGCCGACCGCTGGCTCATTCTGGCCCACGGCAAGCTTATCGCAGACGGAAGGCCCCGGGAGATCATGACCGACGGATCAACCCTTGACCGGGCCGGACTGTCTCCCACCGACCGCTTTACCGTTTGGTCACGGTACCAGGGAGGGGCAAAGCGTGTTTGATCCCCGGACCCACCTTGCCTTGGCCCTGATCTACGGGATTGTGGTCGTCTTCACCCGTCATCCGATTTGGTTGACATGTGAATGGGGGGGGCTTTTGGCCATGATATGGATAAACGACCAATGGCGCCCGTACGGCCGGTGGCTGCTGATGCTCCTGCCCATGGCGTTTTTCTTCGGCGGGCTCACATGGTGGTCTGTGGACTTTCCAGCTGGGCTGCAGGCCGCATTGAGCCTGATCACCCTGACCAGCACCTTCTTCATCTTCTTTGCACTGACGGTGCCGGAGGATCTGGGCAACGTCCTGGTGAAAATGGGGTTGCCCTATCCAGTGGCCTTCGTCATGACGGCCTCACTGCAGTTTGTGCCGGTAATGTCCCGGAAGGCAAGCCAGATCATCGATGCCCAGCGTGCGCGGGGCATCGAATTGCGCCCGGGGTGGCAGGCACTCCGACGCTATCCTGCTTTTCTTGGGCCACTGTTGATCCAGGCGTTTCAAATGGCCGAAGCCCTGGCGGAGGCTATGGAATGCCGGGGGTTCGGCCGCGGCGGCCGCCGACATCTGGAGGAATACCGACTTCGATGCCGGGACTGGGTGGCCATGGGCATTGGCATAATTGGGGGGGCCATATGCCTGCTTCTGATTCATGCAGGGTAGGAAGCGCCGTCCCACCATGGGACCTATCGGTCGGTGGACGGTCGCCGGAGCGAAACCCATGACTGCCGAAGATGACTATCTCAACCGCCGCAACCTGATTCTGGGAGACGTCAACGCCGGCAAAACCCTCGAGACCCTGAGGATCGTAACCCGGTGGGCCGAGGAGGGACGGAGCCGTGAGATATCGGTTCTCGATCTTGCTCCGGTGGCGGTTCAGGGTATCGGAGGCCGGTTGGTCCTGCCGGAGGGATTTGCGGGGCGCTATCTCTTTGCCGACATCGTCCCTCCGCGCCTGACCGGAAGGGATGCCTCCCACATCACACGATTGGCAACCGCCAATGCCCAGGCCATCGACCCCTTGCTCGACGCCGTCCTCGAGGCGCCGCGACCGATTCTGGTCATCAATGACGTCACCTTATATCTTCATGCCGGTGACTACGGCCGTCTTGAATCGATTTTAAAGACGGCCGACACCGCCCTCATCAACGCCTATTGGGGCGAAGGATTTGTGGATCACCCCATATCGCGCCGGGAACGCCGTCTGACTCGGCGGCTGATTCACGATTGCGACCAGGTCATCCGGATGCCCCCCTGAGGCCGTCGACCGTCTGCCCGTTTTCCGCCAGTTCCTCTCCCAGGATGCGGTTGACGATGACGGCACAGGACGCGTCCCCCAGCACATTGGTGGAGGTCCGCATCATGTCGAACAACCGGTCGACACCGAATATCAGGGGCAGACCCGCCAGGGGAATCCCGGCGGCCACCAGCACCGCCACCACCAGCAGCGCGGGACCCGGGACGCCTGCAGTTCCGATCGCACCCAGCACCGAGGTCAGCACGATGGCGGCGTATTGGGGCATTCCCAGCTCGATCCCGAACATCTGGGCGAAAAAAACGGAGGTCAGGGCGTACAGCATGGCATTGCCGTTCATGTTGATGGTGGCCCCCAAGGGCAGCACGAAGGAGGTAACTTCCGGCCTTACCCCCAGCGCTTCGCAATCTTTCTTATTGATTGGGAGGGTCGCCATGGAGGAGGCGCTCGCAAAGGCCAGGATCTGGGTCTCTTTCATTCCCCCCAGAAATTTTAGAGGGTTCATGCCCCCGAAGACCATGGCCAGTGCGGGAATCATCCCGAAATGGATCAAGGCCAGCGTACCGGAGAACACTGCAAAAAGGGCCAGCACCAGCACCATGATGTCGAGTCCGAACTGAGCGATGGCGTTGACCATCAGACCGAACACACCGATCGGGGCGATGGCCAGAATCTGTTTGATCATCCAGATCAATCCGTCGTTGACCGTATCGAGCAGAAACAAAAACGGCTTTTGTTTTTCCTCGGGCATTACCGAAACCGCAATGCCGAAAAACAGGGCGAAGAACAGGATTTGGAGGATGTTTCCGGACACCAAGGAGGCAATCGGGTTCTCGGGAATGATGCCCATGACGGTCTCCCAGAATCCGGCGATATCGGCATTGTCCGCGAACTGGGATGCATCGGTCATCAGGGATTGGGGGATTTCAACACCCAGCCCCGGTTTGAAGAGGGTCCCCGCCAGCAATCCGAGAATCACGGAGACGGCCGATGTTCCCAGATAATAAGCGATGGTGACAATACCCACCTTGCCGGCCGACTTGGTTTGACCGAGGGCAGCCGCTCCGGAAATAATGCTAAAGAAAATCAGAGGGATAATGACCATCTTGATCAAAAGGATGAAAATATCCCCCAGGGGGGCGAAGACAGCGCCCTTCTCCCCCAGGAAGAACCCGGCCACGATCCCCGCTATCATGGCGATTAGAATCTGGGTGCTGCCGCTGATCTTTTTCATTGACGATCTCCTTTAGCATGGCGGAAGACGGAACCTCCTGTCGGTCTGTAGGGAAGTACCCCTGGCTGGTGCGGCATTCCACAATGGCAAAAGACTCACCAAGAACGATCAACACGCCACACAGCAAACAGCCAAGCCCCCACGTGATGTCTCCTTGTATTTGGTGCACATGTCCCGCCCTGTTTCCATCATGGCCTCGACCACTTCGTCGAAGGTGACCTTCTGGCGCGCCGGATCTCCGACCCCGGCCAGAATGAAGGCATTCATTGCCTGCACAGCCCCAACGGCATTGCGCTCAATACAAGGAATCTGGACGTAGCCGCCGACAGGATCGCAGGTCATGCCGAGCTGATGCTCGAGGGCGATTTCAGCGGCGTTCTCCACCTGTTTCACGGGCAGCCCCTGGGCGTATGCGATGAAGGCCGCAGCCATGGATGATGCCACACCGATTTCGCCCTGGCAGCCGACTTCTGCACCGGCAATGCTGGCGTTGTGTTTGGCAATGAAGGCGATGGCGGCGGCCGCCAGCATGCCGTCGCGCAACTGATCCTGGGTGGCATCCAAATGCGCCTTCATGAAATAGATGATGCCGGGCATCACCCCCGCCGAACCGGATGTGGGTGCCGTGACCACTTTTCGGCCAGCCGCGTTTTCTTCCGAAGCGGCATGGGCGTATGCGTTCAGCAGTGCCAGAGAGCGGCCGGTTTCCCGTTTCATGCGATCGGAATTGGCGAACAGCACCGGCGCCTTCCGCATCAAACCGATCGGCCCGGGCAACAGCCCGTCGGTGGCAAGCCCATTCTCCACCGCCCGACACATGGCGACGATCAGATCGTCGATGCCGGACAAAATGGCGTCCCGCGACCTGCCGCTCAAGACCTCTTCATTTTGAATCAAAACCTCGCGCAGGGTCAGATCCGACTTTCGCAGGAGCTTGCGCAGTTCGTTCATGTTCCGGTAGGGAAACGGCGGCTTCGAGCGCTCCGGCTCGTCTTCCCCCTTGCACTGGATAAACCCTCCCCCGATGGAATAGTACTCCCGTTCGAGCAGGACCTTTCCATCCAATGAAAGCCTGAACCGCAGGGTATTCTGATA
>JASFIA010000072.1:0-8200 GCA_050122915.1 Desulfobacterales bacterium
TCCGGCCGGGCATCTGGTCTGGGGGATGGTGAAAAACCAGTCCGACTTGAAGACCAACAGCATGGATATCAAGGCCTTTTCGAAGATCGACGGCGGGATCTCCATGGGCGACATGACCTTCGAAGGAAAGGGTAGCGCCTTCGTGAAGGCGTTCCGGGACCGCATCCATCATATCCTGGAGGCCAACGGCGCCCTCTTCGACGGCATGAAGAACAAGGGCCACGCCCAGAAAAACCAGAACATCTCTTTCAACACCATCCAACCCTACCCCAAGGGCGAAAAGGAAGGGCTGTACCCCAGCATTTTCATCCGCCCATGACCCCACGTCCGGGAAGGGGCGTTCTGCGGCCCTTCCCGGATCCAGAACGCATTGTTTCTCTTACCGGTTCGCTCGCGTCGGAGGATTCGCATCCGGTCAACCCTCGTGTAGACCGGATGGCTGCGCGCTGTCGGGCAGGACCCTATTTGAAGAATGTCAGCAGGGCGTGAAGGTTGGTGAGGGGATGGGGGGGGCATCCGGGGATGAACAGGTCCACGGGAAGCAGGGTGTCCAGTCCCTCGGTGACCTCCGGGCTGCCATAAAACGGTCCCCCTGACAGGGTGCAGCTGCCCACGGCAATGACGGCCTTGGGAGCCGGAACCGCTTCGTAGGTTTGCAGCAGGGCCGTCTTCATGTTGCGGGAAATGGGGCCGGTGACCACGATGGCATCGGAATGCCGGGGCGAGGCCACGAAGTTGATGCCAAACCGGGCCAGATCGAAAAAGGGTGTCGCCAGCACGTTAAGGTCCGCCTCACAGGCATTGCATCCGGCCGCGGACACCTGGCGCAGTTGCAGGGACCGGCCGAATAGCTTCTTAAAGTGCTGTCGGGAGTGGTGGGCCAGATCGGCCAGGGATCCGTCGGTCAGCAAGTGCTCTTTTTCGGCAACGGCGATTTCGAAATCCTGGGTAAAGCGAACAAAGCGGCCCTCGGATACCGCCTCGCAGGTCCCACAGAAAATGCAGCGCCCCATATCCAGTTTCCGGGTTTCCGCATCGATGGCGTCCTGGGGGCAGGCGGCGGCGCACTGGGCCACCATCTCTTCGGGTGCCTCCCGGTCGATCCGGGGACGCCCCCTGTAGCGCTTCCAGAGCTCGATTTTTTCTTTCGGATACCCGGTTGTCCGGTAGCCCTGCTCGAATCGGTTCTTAAGCGTATTGAGCATCTCGGTTTCTCTTTACCCCCTAAAGGTTAACATCGCTTTCATCGTGGTTTCCATCTACAGATCGAACCCGCAATACGACAGGTTGTAGCTCTTATTGTTCAATGGGAAATCGGAGATTCCCGTATCGCGCAGGGACATGGACAAGCCGTTCCAGTTGTGGAAGGACGGGTCTTTCACCTTGTAGCGCAGAATACGCCCGTCGTCGTCGGTGAGAATGCAGTGGGACACCTCGCCGCGCCAGGCCTCGTTGATCGTGACCACACAGGACGACGGCGCAAGGGTCATCCCCATTGTGGGGGGGACGCAGGCGGTCGCTACCGGTTTGGTCAGCATCGACAGGATAAGCCTCATGGATTGCAGAACCTCATCGGCTCGAAGCTTGGCCCGGGCATATACGTCTCCGGACGATTCGGCATTCTCCGGTATCTCCAGGTGGGCGTAGTGCTCCGTCGGGAAACATCGGCGAGCATCGTAGGGAAGTCCGCAGGCCCGGCCGGCCGGGCCCACCAGACCCAGCTGGTCCGCATCGGTTTTGCTGACGGCACCGCACCCCTCGAAACGGGACCGTACACTGGACGTTGAAAAAAGAAGATCGATGGTGTGCTTGACCTGGGGTTGGATTTCGAGAATCCGTGATGTCAATGTCGCCCGGACTTCATCGTCCAAGGAGAAGCGAACCCCACCCGGACGAATCAGGCCTTTGCTGAACCGGTTGCCGCAAAGGAGCAAAGACATGTTGAGAAAATCGCCGCGCATTCGGCCGCAATAGTTGGCCGGCGGCAGAAACGCCACGTCTCCGCTCAGGGCACCCAGATCACCCACGTGATTTTGGAGCCGTTCCAGTTCCAGGGAGATGGTCCGGATGATTCGGGCGCCCTCGTCGGGGGGGGTGCCGGACAGGGCTTCCATCCCCTGAGCCATGCAGAGGCTGTGGCCCACGGTAGTGTCCCCGGCGATGTCCTCGGCGATGATCGGAAGGCGTTTGGCGGCAACGGTCTCCAACAGCGGTTCGACTCCCCGGTGCTGATAGCCCAGCTGGATTTCCAGGTTCAACACGCGTTCCCCGATACAGTTGAACCGAAAGTGGCCCGGCTCGATGACACCGGCGTGAACCGGACCCACGGCCACTTCGTGGATCTCTTCGCCCTCGACGCTGTAGTAGTCGTAGCGTCCAGGAATGTCTTCGGCGTAGTCATTGCCGAAGACGTCTGGCTGATTCCGGTAATTGGGATGGTAGCGGACCATCTTCAGCCAGGGATGGCCTTCCGGGCGGATGCCGAACTGCTCGGCGATTTCTCGCTCGAAGAGATGAAACGGCTCGCATTCCACGCTCATCGAGGGATAGGCCGCCGGTGCATCCGTGCCGGCCGCCAACAGCCTGTCGGTGCGCAACACCGCCAGCAGTTTGAGGTCGTTTCCATCCGGGTAAGCGAAAAACTGGACCACCTTGGCGCCGGCGCCCACTAGTTCCATGGCCTCCCGGCGAAACGTCTCGAACGGCAGATGCGGGATGCGGTCCCGGGCCGTTGCCTCTCCGTTGGATATGTCAGTAAATGCCGTGGTCATCAAAACCCTCCGCCGCTGGAAGTCACCGCTTGGACAATGGCCTGGTACAGGGGATCCGGAAGCCAGAAGCACAGGACCACCGACGTCGACAGCAACACATATTGGGGCCAGATCATGTTGGCTTTTTCGGGGATACGGATCTCCGTGTCGGTCTCGCCGTAGGATATCTTCAATACTTGGTTGGCAAAGCCGGCAAAAATGACGCAAAGGCTCAGGATGAAAATGCCTACGCCCCAGTAGTGGCCGCCCCGGAAGGCACCGATGATGATAAACAGCTCACCGATAAAAATGCCGAAGGGGGGAAAACCGGAGATGCCGGCGAAACCGGCGAAAAACGCCAGAAAGGTGCGGGGCATCCGTTTGACCAGCTCACCGGTTTTGTCGATCATCCGGCTGCCGTATCCCAGGAGGATGTTTCCGGATGTAAGAAACAGGGAGGATTTGATCAGGCTGTGATGGATCAGGCAGACCATGGCTCCAAAAGCCCCGATGCCGCCGATGCCGGTGCCGAAGGCAATGATACCCATGTTTTCGATGCTCGAATAGGCCAGCATCCGTTTGTATTCGGTCTGTTTCAGGATGAATGTCGCGGCGGCCATGATCGATATCAATCCGAACACCATCAGAATGGTGCCTGAGAAATCCCCGAGACCGGCAGCGATCATGATCTTATTGGTTTTGAAGATGCCCAGATAGGCGCAGTTGAGCAGTACGCCAGACAGCAGGGCGGAGGCCGGGCTGGGGGCCTCGCTGTGGGCATCCGGCAGCCAGGTGTGCATGGGGGCAAGTCCCATTTTGGTACCGTAACCGACAAGGATGAAGACAAAACCGGCTTTCAGCCACAGGGGGTCGAGGTTGCCTGCAACAGCCGTCAGTGCGGAGAAGGCCACCGGGACATCGACCCGGCCTGCATCCATGGCCACGGTAATGAGGACCGACCCCAGGAGGGCAAGGGCAATGCCCACCGAGCAGATGAGGACGTATTTCCAGGTGGCTTCCAGCGAGGCGGATGACCGGTGGGTATAGATCAGCGGAGCGCTGGCCAGGGTGGTCGCCTCGATGGCGATCCACATCACCATGATATGATCGGACAGCGTCACCATGGTCATGGTGGAGAGGAACAGCAGCATCGAACCGGTGAAGATGTTCTCGGATTTGATTTCGGTGGCCTTGAGATAACCCGTGGTGTAGATGGAGATGAGGAAAAAGAGCAGGGAGATCACCAGCAGTGAGAGGAGACCCTCCGGGGTGACCGCAAAAAAATCCGGAAACAGCGGTTCCGGCCGCTGGACCCAGAGCAGGACGGACAGCAGGAGGTGAAGCGCACCGGTGAGCACGAGAAGCACCCGCCCCGGGTTGCGGGGCATGAAAAATGCCAGGCAGCCGGTCAGGAACGGAGCGATGAAGATGATTTCGACCATGAAGTTCCACCTATTCCTTTAGGGTTCTGAGCAGAGCCGTGTCCACGTCGTCAAAGGTCTGTTTGATATTCTGAAGGATGACGGCCATGATCATCACGCCGGCCAGCACATCCAGCAGGATGCCAAACTCCACGATGTGAAGTGCGCGCACTGAAAAAGTCGTGCCGACCAGGTAGATCCCGTTTTCCATCATGATGTAGCCCAGAACCATGGCGATGGCATTTCTCCGGGCGATCAGCAGAAACATGCCCGCCACCAGGATAGCGATGGCCGTGGGCAACAGCAGGGCGCTGGCGCTGCTGACCGGAAGGTCGAACTTGTGGCTCGCAAAGGTCGCCCCCACGATCAATCCGAGTCCGGCGATGAGCGAGGCATGGTAGCCGATAATCGGCTCCACCTCCCGGTTGATGGCCACTTTCTTGATGGCCAGATAGATGCAAAGGGGAATCACGATTCCTCGAATGCACAGGGTGGCCAGGGTAAACAACATCCCGCCGCCGGTCATGTCGTAGCCGATGAAGAGGGGCACGATGGAGACCACGACCCCTTGGAAGGCCAGGACCTTGATCAGCCACGGGAGTCGGCTGGAGCCGAAGGAAAAAAGGATCGACAACAGCACCAGGGACAGTAACGCATCAACCGGATGGCTCATTGGATAAACTCCAGGGTGATAACGGTTGCAAAAAAGGCCAGGGTAAAGGAGGTCAGAACGAATTTGGGCACCACATCCATGCGGAAGCGGGCCATGACCGATTCGGTGACCCCGACGGCGATGTAGACGGCCAGCAGGGCGGCCAGATAGAGGCCCATGTTCAGAGCCCCATGACCCAGATCAAACGGGACGATCAGGGTGGCGATAATGGACGCGTAGAAAAAGAGCTTGCAGAAGGATCCCAGCTCGATCAGGCTGAAATCCGGCCCGCTGTGGTCCAGGACCATGACCTCGTGGATCATGGTCAACTCCAGGTGCGTGGCCGGATCGTCCACGGGAACTCTCGAGTTTTCGGTCAGGAGAATGACGAAAAAGGCCATGACCACGAACAGCAGCGGGGAGCCGGCGGCCTGCCACAACACCTGGGGCTGATCGCCCATGAAATAGGCGGCCAGCTGCAGGTTGCCCGTCAGCAGGTAGAAAAGGATTAAAATCATGAAAAGGGTGGCCTCGCAGAAAATGGGGAAGTAGGCTTCTCGGGCCGCACCCATCCCCTCGAAGGGGGAGGCGGTGTCCATGGCCGCGGCAATGGTGAAAAACCGCCCCAGTCCCAGCAGGTAGAGGATGAAAATGACGTCCCCGTTGAAGGATACGATGGGCTTTTGTCCGGCAATGGGGAGAAAGGTCAGGGCGGTCAGGGCGGCTGCCAGAGAAACCACTGGACCCAGCTTGAAGAGAAGGGTTGTGCTGGTGCTGTAGACGGACCCCTTTCTCAGGAGTTTGACGATCGTATAGTAGTTGATCAGCAGAGGGGGGCCTTTTTTACCACCGAAGAAGGCCTTGACCTTTAAAACGACGGCCGAGAAAAAGGGCGCCAAGAGGATGGCGAGAAGCCAGAGCACTATGGATTCAATCATAAAACCGCCTCATTGAATGGTGCTTGCCAATGCATAGGGTCCCGTTGTCTTAAACGAAGAACAGCAGCGCGACGATAGCCGCCAGGATATAGCCGATGTACAGGTGGATATCCCCGTGCTGAATCCATCTCAGGCTGTCGAACAGCCCCAGAACCGGACGGACGATCACCCTTCCCATGTGCCGCTCGGCAATGTCATCGATGCGGCTGCGGTAGTGGGTGGTTTGGGGGAACCGTCCACGAATGACGGGGTGGTCTTCCTGGAGCGGGGCCACAGGCTTGAAGAAGTCAAGAATGGAGGCGGCGTAGGAGGAGCCCGTGTACTGCATCTTTACCGTCGGCTGGGTGAAGCCGCACCCCCAGGTGCCGGATCGGGTGATGGATTTACCCTTGTAGGCCAGGGTGCGAAACGCCACGATCAGGATCAGAATTCCCAGAAAGAGGGCCGCAGCCAGGCTGATGTTGGTTGTGATCTGCAGGAACGGTTCGAGCGCCATCCGATCCCCCCCTAGCTCGAGGGCGCTTAGCCCCTGCAGTGTCAGGACGACGAAAAACCGGGGGAAAACGCCCACGACGGCGCAGGCCGCCGCCAGAATCACCAGGGAGAACCGCATGGAATTCCCCCGTTCGTCCACGGCGGAGGCTGCCGTTGTACGGGGCTCCCCCTGGAACACCACTCCCATCACCTTGGAGAACAGCGCCAGGGCCAGCCCGCCGATAACGGCCAGGCTGACGATGGCCAGAATACTCATCACGAAGGTGGCCTGGTTCAGGGCCACACCCCGGAAACCGCCCAGGTAGACGAGAAATTCGCTCACGAATCCGTTGAAGGGGGGCAGGCCGGAAATGGCCAAAGACCCGATCAAAAAGCTGGCTCCGGTGACGCGCATGGGTTTGATGAGGCCACCGAGGGCGTCGATGGTGCGGGTGCCCGCTTTCTGGATGACGACGCCGGCCCCCATGAAGAGAAGGGATTTGAAGATCGAGTGGTTCAGCACGTGCAGCAGGCCTCCGGCAAACCCCAGGACGGCCATCATGGGATGTCCCGTCGAAACCCCGATCATGCCGATGCCGATGCCGATGAGAATGATGCCGATGTTTTCGACACTGCTGTATGCCAGGAGCCGTTTGAGGTCGTGCTGCCCAAGTGCATAGACCACTCCCAGGATGCCGGTGACCATACCGGTGATCAAAACGAGTTGGCCCGGCAGCAGAGTGTGCAGTTCGAGGAGGCTGTAGATCCGTACGATTCCGTAGATCCCGGTCTTGATCATCACCCCGGACATGACCGCCGATATGTGGCTGGGGGCCGCCGGGTGGGCATGGGGCAGCCAGACATGGAAGGGGAAGATGCCGGCCTTGGACCCGAAGCCGATAAAGCAGAGCACGAAGACCGTGGTCTTGAGGGGAACGCTCAGGATGGCGGCTGAAAAGGCAAGACTGCCCGTCTGATTGTAGATCAGGGCAAATCCGGCCAGGATGAACATGGCACCGACCTGGGAGAAGACGAAATAGAGAAATCCGGCCCGCCGGTTTTCGGAGGACTGGTGGTCGTAGATCACCAGGAAAAAGGAGGAGAGGGACATGCACTCCCAGGACAGCATGAACGCCAGGATGTTGTCGGCAGTGACCACCAGGGCCATGGAGACGATCAACAGGCTGAAAAACAGGGTGTTCGCCGCGGTTGCCAGGGACTTTTCGGGATTGTTCAGGTAGTGGAAGCTGTACAGGGCGGCCAGCAGGCTGATGGCATAAATGGCCATCAGGAAAAAGGCGGACAGCGGATCGATCCGGAACGTCAGGGAGGATGCTTTCATAAAAACGACGGCGGCATTGAATTCCCCCGGATGCATCAGCTTCGTGACGGCATCGATACCCCCGAGAAGGCATCCCGAAACCAGGGCCAGCACACTGACGGTTTTCATGAAATTGAACTGTTGCCAGGTGAGCAGTGCTAGGATTCCCCCGGCGGCGATGATCAGATTCGCGGCAAAGAAAACAGTCATACACTCCCCTTTGAACGGTGATCGTCAGGATGGGTGGGCGGTCATCCCGATCGGGTTTCCAGCTGGATACGGGTGTTTGTCGTGCCTGGCTGACAGGTTGCACCATGCAAGCGTCGGGATGATTCCGATCGTCAACCGTCCCGTTTACTCTATTTTGTCCCCAAGATCCAGTGGAGATTCTGATATTAGGCCGGCCTTAGTGCCGAGATGGGCATGCCACGGCTTGGGGTGCGCCCCTATTCGGAAGCCGGCCGGGGCCTCGGGAAACCGTTGTTGGCGCATTTCCCGGGCGCTGAGAACGGATTCGCTTGGTGCTTTCGATCCGCCGGCAAGGCTGCCGGAATGGATCCATAGGAGTCCACTCCGGCAACCCGGGGTATGTGTTCATTGCAGGGTGATCGGCATGCCCATGATGGGCCAGAGCACATAGACGG
>JASFIA010000073.1:0-8173 GCA_050122915.1 Desulfobacterales bacterium
ACGCGGGGGATTGGGCGCTGTCATGGGCTCAAAGGGACTGAAAGCGGTTGTCCTGGATCAGCGGGGAAACGCCGAGGAGACCGTTGCCGATCCGGAGGCCTTCGCCGCCGCGGCTGCAGCCTTCGCCGCCGCCGTCAGGGAGGATCCGTTCAGCGGTCAAGTCTTGAGGCGTTTCGGCACGGCAGGTCTGGTCGCCCCTGTCAACGCCATGGGAGGATTCCCGTCGCTCAATGCCACCAAAGGGGTATTCGACGGATGGGAGAAGATCAGCGGCGAACACATGGTAGAGGTGATCCGGAAGCGGGGCGGGAAAGGGGCTTTCAAGGGCTGCGCCAAGTGCATTATTCAATGCTCCCATGAATTTGTGGACCGCAAGGGGAAATACGTAACCGGATCCCTCGAGTACGAAACCATCTGGGCCATGGGCGGTATGACCGGTATCGACGATCTGGACACCATCGCCCATCTGGACTTTCTGTGTGACGACATCGGCCTGGATACCATGAGCACCGGTGTGGGAGTGGCCGTGGCCATGGATGCCGGCTACAAGGCCTTCGGGGACGGTCGGGCGGCCATCGAAATGGTGGAGGCGATCGCCAAGGGAACCGAGTTTGGTTTGATTCTCGGGCAAGGACCGACGGCAGTGGGGAAATATTTCAACCACCATCGCGTGCCCGTGGTGAAGGGTCAGAGCATTTCAGGATACGATCCCCGGGCCATGCAGGGCAATGCGGTCACCTACGCCACCAGTCCCATGGGGGCCGACCACACCGCCGGAAACGTCATTGCCGAATACATGACCGGCAAGCTGGACCCTTTGAAAGCCGAGGGACAGGTGGCGCTCTCCCGTCACCACCAGATTACCATGGCCCTCGTCGACAGCATCGGCCTGTGCGTTCTGGCCAGCGCCGCCCTGTCCACCCCCAAGGGCAAGGAGGCCTTCGTGGCCGCCATCAACGCGAAGCTGGGGACGGATCTCAAGGCCCAGTCCCTCGACGAGATGGGCATCCAGGTACTCAAGGCCGAACTGGCATTCAATCGGCGGGCAGGCTTCACTCGGGAGGATGACCGGTTGCCTCGGTTTTTTTACGAGGAGCCCCTGCCGCCGCACAACGTGGTCGTGCAGATTACCGATGACGATCTGGACGCGACTTTCGATTTTTAACCGGCAGGAACCCTTTGAACATCACCGTAAAACTCTTCAGTGCCCTTCGCGACGGCTTCCCGGACTACGATCCGGAAACCGGGTTGACACTGGTACTGCCTGAGAAAGCGTCTGTCGCAGACCTCGTCCGGCATCTCGGCATACCCCCGGAAATGGCACCCGTGGTGGCTTGTGACGGACGCATCTTGCCCAAAGACGGCATCCTGGCGGACGGAGGCGTGTTCCATCTGTTCCAGCCCGTTGCAGGCGGCTGAAGCCGGCAACAGCCAGTGAAAACTCCAAACAGGCAGGCTTGCCGAATACCGGTTAGCCGCCGCCTCTTGCAATTCCCGACACCGCGTTCAGAAGAGACGCCTGCCTGGTCTTTCGTATCCGTCATGCCCCTCCAGCCTCGGCTGACAGGTTGATGGAATGCGTTTTCGGCACCATCACCCCCCCGCCTCCAATACGTCATTGCACCAGGTGATGGCGGCGGCGACTTTCGGGAATCCGATGACTGAAATCAAAAGCAAGATGGCATGTTCGATCTCTTCCGCCGATGCTCCGGCAGCCAGAGCTCGTCGGGTGTGAGAGTGGACCGATCCTTCAGACTGGGCGGCGGCAGCGGCAGCCAATTGGATCAGCAGAGCCTCTTTTTCCCCTATCGGCCCTCCGGATCTGAGGGCGTTTCCGAGGGATTCGACCGCGGAGATGATGTCCGGGTATTTTTCGCTGAGTCCCATGTAGACTCTGGGTTTTTTCCCTGTGGTGGGCATGGGGGGTGCCTCCTTCCGATTGGGTGTGGATAAAGCGTTTCCCTACTGACCGTGGTCCCGGCGGCAAGCGGTCCTGATGTCGGTTCCATCATGGGTTTCAACCATGGTTTGTGCGCCAACTGCGCGCTCCGGGGTTGTCCAGCGATAGCTTTCCGGTCATCGATGACGGGTAGTGGGAGGTGAAGCCCTGTGTCCATTACCCCCCATTGAGGACGACTGCTCGTCAACGGCCAACCCGTCAAGATGCCAACTGGAGAAACTCCCGACGGGGAATAGCATCCCGATGAATGGATGACGCGACGGGGCTATGCGATGTGGATAGCCACCGCGGTTTACTGAAAGGACTCGGTTCCACGATGGAATAGACCACCCCAGCCCAAAAATCAAACGGTATCAAGGCGCGGTCTGGTGAGCCCTAAAATGCACTGATGACGCCGGTTGCTGGCTCCGGTGGCGCCAATCGTCCCGGGGAATGAACGGCCATCGGAATCGATAGTCTTTGGCCGGAGGCAGATCGGAGGGCCCCAAAAGCAAGGCTGCCGGTAATACCGGCAGCCTTTGGGTAAAGGAGGTTGAAGAAAAGGTTTGAGCGTTCTGGCTAACGCTTTAATCTATTCTCGACCCCTTTTCGAAAATACTTTAGGCCCTGAGGGCCGATTGGGTGGAAAAAATGATGGGATCGAGACCGAACATCCAACCTGGTTCACGGGGACTTATACATCCGGATTAAAGCCGAAGGGAAAAGACGCCGAGGAAAAGGACGGGTCGACACCGAACTCGGTAGCTACTTCAGACAGCTATATAGTCGATTCAATCATCTGCCAATGATCACCAGGCGAGTGCCCCATGACACACGTTGCCCGGATCTCCTTCAAACGGATCCGTTATATCCTTTTGGCGTCGTTGCTGATGATGGCTTCCGTGGATGCCGACACGAGCGAAGGAACGGCCAGCCTCCAGAACGACTGGTGCCGGGAGCAAGCCGGCATAGCGGGTGTGACGGTCTATAAAAATATTCGCTGTGAATGCCTGACCGACACCCATGCCGTCAAATTCAATGAGGCCAGCCGCTGGGCGGAAGCCATCGGCGACGCCCTCTATTATTCGGCGGTAACCGGCAGAAAGGCAGGCATCGTTCTGATCATGAACGCGGACTCCGATCGCCGATATCGCCATCGCCTCGACGACGCCATCAACGGCAACGGACTGGCCATTGACGTCTGGGAAATAAAGCCGTGACGCCACACATCGGACCTTGAGTCACCGCCCCCCCGGACGCGAGGTGTCCAATCGAAAAGGCATTCCGGTTCCGGTCGGAAGCGGCCCCAGATTCACGCAATCCCCCAACCCGAAAAAGACCGTCGACTCAGGCGACGGACGCCTTGAATCATTCGGACATCGTCTGATATGAGTGGTTGCCATGGCCTCCACGATGACCCCCATCAGTACCGGCATCCCGAACCTTGACCACCACCTGGGCGGACTGGCCATCGGCGATAATGTGATCTGGTATGATACGGCGGGCAGTCTATCCCAGCCATTCATCCGGCACTTTCTCCACGCCTCCTATTCGGATGACAAGAGCCTCATCTATGTCAACTTTGACCGATCCCCCCGGACCCTCTTAGAGGACCTGGGTCCCCTGGCTCGGAGTTCAAGTCTGACCATCCTGGACTGTTTCACCGATGGAAAGGGAGACGGATCTGATATCTTTGACAAATTTTATCAGGGTCCCCCTACTCAACGTCCATGCCGGATCATGAGGATGCCCGAGCCGGATAACCTCCAGAAGGTGATGGATGCCGTTTACGGTATCCATGACGGATTGCAGGGGGATGTGAGGCTGGTGTTTGAGAGCCTCACTGGCATGCAAGAGCTTTGGGGCGGCGAAGAACAGGTACTGAAATTTTATTCCCGGGCCTGTCCACGGTTGTATGAGCTTAAGACGATTGCCTACTGGCTTATCGAGCGAGATGCCCATACCCAGCGGCTCAGGGCCAATATCAATCAAATCGCCCAGGTCGTGGTCGAATTGGCTCTAAAGCGGGGCAAGTCCACCCTGTCGATTGTCAAAGCCCTCAGGCGTCAGCAATCAACCCTCCGAAAACCAGTGCCGTTCTGGAGCGACGGACAGCAGGTCGATTTTGAAAATGAGCAGCAGACCCTTGGACCGCTCAATCTCAGCGCACGCCTGAGAATGCTTCGACAGCGCCGCGGCATGAGCCAAAAGGAATTGGCCCTATCCATCGGCGTCACACCCAGTACCATCTCACAGATCGAGGGCAATCTTATCTACCCGTCGCTGCCGGCTTTGGTCAAAATAGCCGAAGTCCTGTCAGTGGACATTAGCGCCATATTTACGGATCAGGGGGAAAGTGCCAGACCGTCGGTTTTCGATGGTGTTGGCCAATCCATCAGCGTTCCGGACCTTGCCAAGGACAGTATTCGTGTGAGGCGACTGCTGCCAGACGATTATGGATCCATCGCCGATATCTATCTTGTCGATATCCCTGCCAAGAAAAAGATTTCTCGGCATTTTTTCACCCACAAAGGCGAGGAAATAGGCTATCTCTTGTCGGGCATCGTTCAGGTGACCATCCGTCACCGATCCCATATCCTGAGGACGGGAAGCATCGTGTACTTGACGGCGGACACCCCATCCCAATGGAGAAATTCTGGCGAAGAGGCAGCCCGTATGCTGTGGCTGACACTGGCGCCCTGATGGTTTGCGGCGAGCCTACCTTTAAGGGGAAGGCACCCGCCGCGGTTGTCACTGGGCACATATCGTCTATACCAGTCCTTGATCCACCATGGCATTGACCACCCGGATAAATCCAGTGATATTGGCTCCCATCATGTAGTTTCCGGGCCGGCCGAACTCCGCCGCCGTCTCGAGGGTTCGGCGATGGATGGTCTTCATGACGGTTTTTAGCCGACTGTCCACCTCCTCGACTGACCAGTTGAGCAGCATTCGGTTTTGAGATAATTCCAGTGAGGCGACAGTGACGCCTCCCGCGTTGGTGGCTGTGCACGGGGCATAGAGCACGTTGTTGTCCATAAAAAGATCAATAGCCTCGGGGGTCGACGGCATATCCGCCCCCTCGCAGACCAGCTTGACATCATTGTTGATCAGAGTGGCAGCGTCCTTGTGATTTATCTCGTTTTCCGCGGCGCAGGGAAACGCACAGTCTGCCGGGTGTGACCACAAAGGGTTGTGGTTCGACTCGGGGTCGGCCTCGATGTAGAGGGACTCGGAATACTTGTCCACATATTCCCTGATACGTCCCCGTTTCAGGTTTTTCAACCGTTTGATAAAAGCAAGCTTTCCGGCATCGATCCCTTCTTCGTCATAGATGTGACCCGAGGAATCGGACATGGTCAGGACTTTTCCCCCCAATTCGATGATTTTTTCAGCCGTATGCTGTGCCACGTTCCCCGAGCCGGAGACCAGGCAGGTCATCCCTTCAAGGGTGCGGTTGTTTGTTGCCAGAACCTCGGCGGCGAAATAGACCACACCGTAGCCGGTGGACTGGAGACGGATCTGGCTGCCGCCCCATTCCAGACCCTTTCCAGTGATCACTGCGGAATGCCGCCGGCGTTGCTTCCGGTAAGCTCCGAAAAGATAGCCGATTTCGCGGAGACCCACTCCCATGCCGCCTCCCGGGATATCGATATCCGGTCCGATATGGTGAGCCAGTTCCGCCATAAAGCTTTGGCAAAAGCGCATGATTTCGCTGTCCGACTTACCCTTGGGTTCAAAGTCGGCGCCTCCGCGGGCGCCGCCGATGGGCAGCATGGTGAGGGCGTTTTTAAAAATCTGCTCAAAGGCCAATGCCTTGAAGGTGTCAAGGCTGACCGACGGATGAAAGCGCAATCCGCCCTTGTAAGGTCCGATGGCGCTGTTCATTTCCACCCGATACCCTCGGTTGACATGGACCCCACCGCTGTCATCCATCCACGGTACCCTGAAGATCACTATGCGCTCGGGTTCCGTGAGCCGATCCATGATGGCCAGTCGGGCAAAGTCCGGTCGGCGTTCAAACACCGGTTGCACCCATGTCAGGATGGTTTGAACGGCCTGATGAAACTCTCTTTCTTGCGGGTCTTTCTTCTGCAGCCGATGGACGAGGTCGGTCATGATATACCTCCCGTTGGGAAAAGAAGGGGTTCGATTTTCAGGCGTCAATGATTTCCAGGGCTTCTTCGCGATAGGCATCCATGATGTAGGGGATGCCGGTGACGCTGGCGCACTCTTCGGTCAGCGACGCCAGGTCCCTTCGGCTGACATGTTCCACGGACCAGCTCCGGGAACCGGCCATCAGCTGCTGAAGACCGACCTTGATTTTATCTGTGACGTTGTAGATCCCGATGGCCCCCAATGGCAGCCGATCGGCTTCTTCGGCTCCATAGGTTTCCTTGAGGGTTTCATAATTCATGAAGATTTCCTCTTTGGTAAAACCATGCTTTGACACCGTCGACGGCAGGCCGGCCTCGCTGTCGCGAAGCCATTTTTCGGCGTTTTTACCCACCATGCCGGGTATCATCAACGCCCTTCCCATGCAGACCGCTTTGCAATACGGTGCGCCCAAGGCCAGGGATTTAAACACGTGGTCCTCGGCGGAAAACCCGCCGGCAAAAGCGATGTCTGGAACCGGCAGGCCTCTGCGGGCCAGTCGTTCACACAATTCATAGGCCATGGAATGCAAATAAATGGCCGGGATGCCCCACTCGGTCATCATGCGCCACGGGCTCATGCCGGTCCCACCCGGAGCCCCGTCAATGGTCAGCAGATCGATTCCCGCTTCGCTGGACCAGCGGACGGCCATCGCCAGCTCCCGCATGGGATAGGCACCGGTTTTCAGGGTTACCCGTTTGGCCCCCAGCCCTCGCAGCCGCGCGACTTCCTTCATGAATCCCTCCTGATCGATGAAGCCCAGGCGCGAATGGCGCTCGAACTGCTTCAATGGGCCGGCTTTGAAGGCCGCCTGATTGGCCGGGTCATCCGGATCTGGGGTGACGATATAGCCCCTTCGTTTTAGTTCTTTAGCCCGCCGGAGGGAGTCGACCTTTATTTCTCCGCCGATGCATTTGGCTCCCTGGCCCCACTTGAGTTCGATGGTTTCCACATTCAATTTTTCGATGACGTATTCCGCCACCCCGTTTCGGGTATCCTCCACATTCAACTGGACCAGAATGTCACCGTAGCCTTCCCGGTAGCGTCGGTAAAGCCCGACCCGGCGGTCCATTTCCGGAGAGCTTGACACCTTGCCGTTGCTGCCGAACTCGAGGGCGGGATCCACTCCGCACACATTCTCGCCGCAGACGAGGCTGATGCCGCTGATGGCGGCACCGATGGCAAAATGCTCCCAGTTGTTGCGGGCAATGTCGGTGCTCCCCAAAGCGCCCGTGAATATGGGTACTTTCATTTTCACCTTATGGGTAGTGCCAAACACGGTTTCGGTATTGACGGCAGGAAATGTCGCATGATCCGGATCGGCTTCCACCCCCTTGGCCCCGAGAGCGTAGCCCATGATGTTGAGATGGGAGTAATCCACGGGATAATCTTTGTCCGCCCCTGCGGTGACGCTGCCGAATGGCTGGGGGTAGAGAAGCTCCCGTCCACGGAAGGTGGCCTGGAATAGGTCGCAGTTGCCCTTGCATCCATCGAGGCAGCGGCTGCAGATGCCGGATTGGGGGGCGATGTCTCTTGAGCGGTTCTTGGTTTGCAGGGCTTCATTGGCATTTGCTTTCTGCAGATTCATTGGATCCTCCTTGTGAGCTGGACATTCAGTCGGAAAAGAAGTTGGTGAGCGGTTGTGATCGAATTGTCGAATTCTTTCGGTTTCCGATGCATTGCGCACGCGCTGGTTCGAAACGAATGGGTTTCTGCACACCCGCTGGAGATCACGTCAAGAAATGACAGGGTCTGAGTCGACCGAAACTCTTCCGGCATCGGCAGGGGTGATATCGCTGACGATCAACCGTGGGTTAAGGGTTGGAACACCGAAGAAAGGCGATTCGGTATCGATCCGTCTCTGTCAAGGCGTCGGATCGGCCGATGCGTATGCAAAGCATCGGCAGTGGCTGGCCGGAGGCAGAATGCCGTTAAAAAGATCAGACATGGACGGGCGATCGTTGTTTTCGTTTGGTCAGCCCTGCCAAATTATTACAACTGCAAATTAAAATGTGAATTAAGTATAACTAAATATTGTTGTCAAGATCCCCGGTATCGCCATGAATCAACATTCGCCTC
>JASFIA010000074.1:0-8172 GCA_050122915.1 Desulfobacterales bacterium
TGTCGCCCCGTTACCTGCTGACGGTTCCCGTTGAAGACATCTTTTCTCATATTCGCCTTCATCGGAGTAAAGGCGAGGCGCCTTTTGTATGGGAAGTGACGCCGTCCCCCGACGGCGAAACCCGCATCGTTACCCTCTGCGCCCAGGATCGACCCGGTTTGTTTTCAAAAATCGCCGGCGTTTTTACCCTGAACGGCATCGACGTGCTCGATGCCCAGGTGTTTACCTGGAGGAACAACGTCGCCCTGGACATATTCACGGTCACCCCTCCGCCGGACACCATTTTCGAGGCTGAGCGATGGGAGCGGGCTGCGGGGCATCTCACCGATGCCTTGAGCGGCCGCCTGCTGCTCAGGGATCAACTGAAGAGCCGTCTGGCCGCGCGGCGGACCATCGATCCAGCACTGATGGGCAGGCCTCAGCAAGTCACCATCGACAACAGCACCTCCAGCTTCTTCACGATTATCGAGGTCTTCTCGTATGATTTGCCGGGGCTGCTTTTCCGTATCACCGATGCGCTTTTCCGGTGCCGACTTGATGTGTGGGTCGCGAAAATCGCCACCCATGTGGATCAGGTGGTGGATGTGTTCTACGTGAGGGATTTTGACGGCCAGAAAGTCGACACCCCCGATCATGTGGCGCAAATCAAGGAAACGGTAATGAAGGCGCTTCCCAGTCAACCGAATACATCAATTGAAAAGGAGGGGAACCCATGTTGAGGCGTTTGTGGAGCAGGAGGTTGTTGTTAACGGGGGCAACCGGTTGGTTTCTGTTGGCGGCCGCGCCATCCGCGATGGCCGAAGATCAGCTCAATTCCGGCGATACCGCCTGGATCATTGTTTCCACCGCCCTGGTGATGATGATGACTCCGGCCGGATTGGCGCTATTTTACGGAGGCCTGTCCCGGTACAAGAACCTCCTGAATACCATCGCCATGACCCTTGTGGCCTATTGTCTTGCCAGCGTGATCTGGGTCGTCGGCGGTTACTCCCTGGCCTTCGGACCCAGTCTGGGAGGGATCGTGGGAGGGCTTGACCATCTGTTCCTAAAAGGAATCGGCGTCGACAGCCTCTCGGGAACGATTCCCACCTACGTCTTTCTGTTGTTTCAGATGACCTTCGCATGTATTACCGTCGCTCTGGTTCTCGGATCCATTGTAGACCGCATGAAATTTTCCTCTTGGATCGTGTTTACCGTCTTATGGGTGATTTTGATCTACTGCCCCATTGCCCATTGGGTGTGGGGCGGCGGCTGGATGGGGGCGATGGGGGCTCTGGATTTCGCTGGAGGCACCGTCGTTCATATCAATGCCGGTGTCGCAGGCCTCGTGTTGTGTCTCATGCTGGGCAAGCGCATCGGTTTCGGTAAAGAGGCCATGTTCCCGTCCAGTATCACCCTGACGGCTCTGGGGGCGGCCCTTCTTTGGTTCGGATGGTTCGGGTTCAACGCGGGAAGCCAGCTGGCTGCCGATGGCATCGCCGCTTCGGCGTTTCTGGTGACCAACACGTCTGCGGCCATGGGCGCCCTTGCCTGGATGGCTGCCGAGTGGGTTGGCACCAGAAAACCGACGGTGCTCGGAATGGCGTCGGGAGTGGTGGCGGGGCTGGTCGCCATTACCCCGGCCGCCGGATTCGTCGGCATGCCGTCATCCCTCATCATTGGTCTTGTCGCGGGACTTCTGGGATATGTCAGCGTTGCCAAACTAAAGGAACGCCTGGGGTACGATGACTCCCTCGACGCCTTCGGGGTCCATGGTGTCTGCGGCGTCTGGGGGGCCCTTGCCACCGGTTTTTTTGCTGATCCCGCGGTCAACGAGGCCGGGGCAGGGCTGTTTTTTGGAAATCCCGGGCAAGTGTGGATCCAAATCGTTTCGATCCTGGCCACTGCCGCCTTCACTGCTGCCGGGACCTGGGTCATCGCGATGATTACCCGGACGGTCACCGGCGGCCTGAGGGTTGACCGGGATTCGGAAATCGAGGGGCTCGACAGTTCTCAACACGGCGAACGGGGATTTGAAATCGCTTTTTAACGGGCTATCAGTTCAAGACAACCTATACTTACAGGAGGAACAACCATGAAGAAGATCGAAGCGATCATCAAGCCGTTCAAGCTCGATGACGTCAAAGAGGCCCTGAATGATATCGGCATCCAGGGTATGACCATCACGGAAGTCAAGGGGTACGGGCGCCAGAAAGGGCACAAGGAAATCTATCGAGGCGCCGAGTACGTGGTGGATTTCATTCCCAAAGTCAAAATTGATGTAGTGGTTCCGGCCAACCAGGCCGCTCAGGTTGTGGACAAAATCAGGGAAGCGGCCCACACTGGAAAGTTGGGGGACGGGAAAATATTTGTCTTCAGCGTCGAGGAGGCCGTTCGCGTTCGAACCGGTGAGACCGGAGCCGACGCCATTTAATTGAACACCTCCATCGTGTTCAGTGATTCGATCGATACCAATCTCAATGAAGCCAACCAAGGAGGAAGCGCTTATGAAACCCAAAGAGGTACTTGATTTTGCAAAAACCAACGGAGCCAAAGTCGTCGATTTCCGTTTCATCGATTTCCCGGGCATCCAGCAGCACTTCACCGTTCCCATCAGCGAGCTGTCAACGGATAGTTTCGACGACGGATACGGATTTGACGGTTCAAGCATTCGGGGCTGGCAGCCGATCAATGCCAGTGACATGCTGGTCGTTCCCGATCCGACCACCGCTAAAATGGATCCTTTTTTCGAAGTGCCGACCCTGGTTTTGCTCTGCAACATCGTCGACCCGATCACCCGGGAATCCTATACCCGCGACCCCCGCTATATCGCACAGAAGGCGGAAGCCTATTTAAAGAGTACCGGCATCGGAGACACCGCTTTCATCGGTCCGGAAGCAGAGTTTTTCATCTTCGACGATATTCGATTCGAATCGGCCCGCAACGGGGCATTCTATGAAATTGACTCGGTCGAGGGTATTTGGAACACCGGTCGGGACGAGGCCCCGAACCAGGGCTATAAACCCCGCCA
The DNA here is from genome assembly GCA_050122915.1 of Desulfobacterales bacterium. Lineage (GTDB taxonomy): Bacteria > Desulfobacterota > Desulfobacteria > Desulfobacterales > UBA5852 > CALNZV01. Next base: position 3,011 of record JASFIA010000074.1, read on the forward strand.
CAAGCAAGGCTATTTCCCGGTGCCCCCGACAGACAAATTTCAGGACCTGAGAACCGAGATGCTTCTGACATTGGAGAATCTGGGTATTGCCATCGAGGCTCAGCACCATGAAGTGGCCACCGCGGGCCAGGCTGAAATCGACATGCGATTCCAGCCACTCGTTCAGATGAGCGATCAGCTCTTGTGGTTTAAATATGTCCTAAAAAATGTCGCCTACCGTCATGGATACACCGTGACCTTCATGCCCAAGCCGTTATTCGAGGACAACGGGACGGGAATGCACACCCATCTGAGCATCTGGAAAGAGGGTCAGCCCCTGTTCGCCGGAGACGGCTATGCCGGCGTCTCTGAGACGGCTCTCCATGCCATTGGCGGTATTCTCACGCATTGCAAGTCCGTTTGCGCCTTTACCAACCCAACCACCAATTCCTACAAGCGGTTGGTGCCCGGGTTCGAAGCCCCGGTAAACCTGGCTTATTCGAGCCGGAATCGGAGTGCGGCCATCCGTATTCCCATGTATTCACCATCGCCCAAGGCCAAGCGCATCGAATTCAGAACGCCCGATCCGTCCTGCAATGGATACATGGCGTTTTCGGCGATCTTGATGGCCGCTCTCGACGGCATCGAAAACAAAATCGATCCCGGTGAGCCGTTGGACAAAGATATCTACGGGCTGCCTCCGGAGGAACTTGCCGAGATTCCATCGGCTCCGGGTTCCCTGGACGAGGCACTCGCCGCCCTGGAGGCCGATCACGACTTCCTGCTCAAGGGGGACGTGTTCACCAAGGATGTGATCGACACATGGATCGAATACAAGACCGAAAACGAGGTCAATGAAATCAAGTTGCGACCTCATCCCCACGAGTTTTTCCTCTACTACGATATCTAAATGCCCCTCGCCCGGTGCCGCGACCTCACGGCACCGGGCCGTTCCCAGAAACCACAGCGCGACCAGACTTCTAACTCACCGATACCGCATTAAAAACGAACGTAATCCCAGTGGCGCCGCCAATTTCCGGTCAGGGAAATCGCGCACAAGTGACCTGTCGGCGGCCGTTCAATACGCAGTTAATATCCGCATTATTACCGCTATTATACCGTATTGCCATCTATGGTAAAACCGTCATAATGGAGACAAACGGAATCGGTTTTGTCTATGGGTGCTATCGGCATCCCCCCTCAACTCGATGGGCCGACAGCCGAATGGATTTCCTTGCGAAAGGAAGTTGGCGTACCTTCCAATGGCCGGCCTGGGAGAATAGTGACATGACAGGTGAGGAACTGAATCGACTGCTGGCTGAAAAGGTAAACATCTCTCAAAAAAAGGCCAAGCTGGTCATCGATACCATGTTTGAATGCATGGCCGATACGTTGAGCCGCAACGAGCGGGTGGATATTCGGGGTTTCGGCACCTTCAAAGTCAAGCACTACGAGGGATATCTGGGCAGAAACCCGAAGACGGGCGAACCGGTTTCAGTCAAGCCAAAAAAATTGCCGTGTTTCAAGGTCGGAAAAGCCTTGAAGGAACGGATGAATACAGACTCGGATGCCTGAATAAACGCCACCCGTTGAAACAGCAGCCGGATCCTGTTCAAAACCAGGTCCCGACCCCCACGCCTCCGCCGGACCCGCCAGAACCCACCCCGACCCCAAAGGATACCGAAGGGCCGCTGGATCCGGCGCTCGGTATCCATAACTTGGTCTCCAATGGGTCGATTCGTGGCAGGACGATGGGATGCCCTCCAACCTGCTGCTCTCTTTTTCCAACGATCCTGCCCACCACCGTTATATAATAGCCTCTTCGAAAAACTTCCGGGTCCAAAAAGGATTCCGTCTGAATGATAAACCGCCCGGACGATCCTTTTTCCGCTTTTGGCCGATCGGAGGCTACGTCGAGGGGATGCTGGAGAACGGTCACTTCACTGACGGTAGATCCAGTGGTCAGCTCCAGGATGCGGCCGCCGACCAAAACCACCTTCCCACTGAACCCTTCTGGGTTTTTCGACAGAGGGCCGAAAGGTCCGCCATAGTCGACCAGGGCTTTGCTCTGGCTCGAGATCCCCGTTGCACAGGCAAGCAGAAGCACAAAAGACGCCAATACCGCCCCGAGTCTGCAGGCACGTCCTTCAGGGGTCGAAAAGGGTTTCATGGTCCAATGTCCTTTCTTCAATCGATATCAGCGGATTGGCAAGCAACCCCTCCGGGCAATCCCATCCCACCTTTCGGCAAAGAAATGCCCAGAGGGCCTGACGATCGGCCTCCGACTCTCTCGTGTCTTTCCTGACATGAACCGGATGAAGTCGCCGATCCAGCCAGAATCCGCCGGACGATAGCAGAGGCTCATCAGCCGCGGCGAGCCATACCACCGTATCGGCGCCTTGATGAGGCGACCGAAGTATCCGTCTCGTTATTCGGTGAAATCCAGGCAGGCTTTTGGAAATGCCCGGAGTGTCGACCCACCCCGGATGCATCGCATGAACGGTGACCCCTCTTTTAGCAAGGGCATCGTTCCAGATGGTGGTTAAGATCACCTGGGCACGTTTGGCAACCGCGTAGGCCTGAACGCCGTTGTAGCGGGAGGCGGGCTGCTCCAGCAAATGGAGGGCCATCGGCTGCAGATACATACCCCCTGAAGACACCATGACGATCCGGGAGGGAGAGCTGGCCGCCAAGGTTGGTATCAGAAGGTTGGTCAGCAGGAAAGGGCCCATCAGGTTGACCGCCAGGGACATATCGTGACCCTCGGGTGATTGCTGCTGGCGTCGGAACAGTGCGCCCGCATTGTTGATCAGTCCATGGATGCCCCCGGACCTCCGAGCCAGCCGGTCGGCCAACTGCCTGACCTGGTCCATTCGACTCAAATCCGCCAGTTCGAAGAAAACCTGCGGGTTGCCGGTGTGACGGCGCACCTCTCCGACAACAGCCTTTGCAGATGCCGAATTGCGGGCAACCACGATCACGGTTGCCCCCATTCCTGCCAGCCGATTGGCCGCCGCCTTCCCGATGCCTGAAGTGGCGCCGGTTACCACGAGACATCGTCCGGATAGATCCTTGGCCAGGGGCCTCCACCGCCGCCGGCTCCAGTGATATCCCAGCCGCGAAAACCCCATCAGTCCGGGCAGGATAGTGGCGTCGGCAAGGCGTGTACCCCGTGTGATGCGCCGTCGGGTGAGGGGTGGTGTGAACGCCAGGCATAATCGCTTCAAGGCGATTCGGGCATTTCGCTTGAACCACGCCCTAATAAGAATGGCAGCAAATGCAGCCGGAGGAGAGTCCGTCGAAACCCGAACCCGATACTGGACATGGGTGCCGCCGTCCAGGGGCGTGAGCGAGATCTGATCCACGGCCTCGAAGCTCTCCCCCCGACCCGTGAACGCAATGAGTGCGGGTGGAACCAGTCGGGTGATTTGGTAGGTCATGGGAACGGATAACGATCCCACCGTCAGTACCAGCCGGAACCTTGATCCCTCTCTTATAGGGCCTTGGGATAGGCGGGAGGCCTCCGCCACGCTCGGATCCCATTCGGCCAGGTTGGACATGTCGGAAAGGAAACGAAAGGCGGCGTCAGGTTTTTCAGGTAGCCATATGGATCGATTCAGGCGAACCATTACCGCACCTCTTTAATCAGCGGCAATCAGACGTTTCGACGGGCAAAGGTCCCGTAGAAAGTAATGACACAGGCTATGGCCAAGCACCCGTATGTCAACCGCTTATCATGCCCGTCATCGCGAAACCGTAGAGCACGAGCCACGCTTTTGCGTCCACTCGGGCGTCGGCGTCAATGCACAATTCTCTGGCATCGTCCTGATCGACAAAGTGAACGGTGATGTCTTCGGAAGCCTCATTGGCATCGGCCGATGGGGCTCCGCTGCACTCGCAGAAAACCATGCTGATGGACTCGTCCGTCATCCCTGAAGAAGAGTAAATGGGGGGGCTTATCTTCGATATGCGAACGAGATCGAGCCCTGTCTCCTCCTTCAATTCCCTGACAGCCGCGTCTTCGATGGTTTCACCCGGGTCCACGAGACCAGCTGGGAATCCGTATTGATAGCCTCCTAAGGGCACCCGAAATTCTTCGATGACGACGACGGCACGCCTTTCGGCATGGGTCGCAGCAATCACAACCGCGTCCGGACGGTCGAACCGGCCGGACGTCAGTTTCGGTGGATCGTTCCGGGAAGCAAATACCCATTGTTTTTTCGAACCCAGGCGATCCTGGTAGTTGGTGCCGAAAAGACTCAAGTGCCCCTGGCTCATCAGTCGCCTGGTTTTAAAAAGATTCATATGTTCGGCCCTTTATCTGCGATAGGAACTCCCAATTATTTCTCAAGTCGGCTCACGTTTCGGTCGATAGATCGGGTATCAGCAACCGTTTACTGCCGAGGGCCGGGAAAGGCCAGAGGCCGTTTCAGAGAGGGACCCCCCATGAGAACCACCATCACGGCTCTGATGATCATCTCGATGATGGCCACCGGCTGTTCGACCCACGTTCAGCTGGTCGAAATCGATGAGCAAATGGCCTCCGGTTATGAGTATGTTGGTGCCTTCCACGAGGATCATGACCCGTCGGCGCTTTCCCCCAGCCTGCTCATGCCCTGCGCGGACGTTACCGGATGCCGGCGGCGGGTTGTCGAACGGGCGGCCGCGGCAGGGTCCACCCACGTCGTGTGGCTTTACGACACCGGAATATCCGCTGCCCTGAGCTCTGCGGCAAGCTGCCGGTGGTTACCGAGCTCGAAATCGAGACGGTCGCACCGGCTGCGGTCACCGGCTTTCTTCTTTTGTGGTGAGCGGGCTCCATCTTCCGACCGCGTTCATGCCCCCCTCAGAGAATGGCGGTACCGGTTTTTGACGTATCGTAGCCGCCCAGGGCGTTCACCCGCTTTTTGAAACCCCGGCTGCAGATTGTCTTCAGCAGGCGCTTGATCATCGCGGTTTCGAAAACCGCCTCGGGTATCACCAGGTCGTACTGCTCACTGACCACCGGAACAAAATCGAGCCCCAAAGCTCTGGCGGCAGCGCTGATGCCGAGCCCGACATCCGCTGCGCCGCTCAACACAGCCACCGCCACCGCCATGTGGGTAAATTCCTCGTTGTCGTAGCCCATTATGGACGAGGGATCGATGCCCATCTCCTCCAACCTGTAGTCCAGAAGTATCCGG
>JASFIA010000075.1:0-8121 GCA_050122915.1 Desulfobacterales bacterium
TCGCAGTGGTTCTCACGGATATCGAAAATGGTTCGCTGACCGATGTCTGCCTGGGTGTCGAACCGTTCTCGATTCCGGCTGTCGGCCAAGCGCTGGTAATCGTAAGTATAACGTCCCTTGTTGGCATAGTCTTCGATATGCTGAAACAGCCGCATGCCGAGGGCATAAGGGTTCAGGCCAACCCTCGGCATGGATGTCACTCCGGCGTTGACCCGGGCATAGTCGACTTCGGACCCTCTGATTCGAGGATCTTCGAGAAAGAGTTTTTCGTGCCAGTAGCTGGCCCAGCCTTCGTTCATGATCTTGGTTCGAATCTGGGGCTGGAAGAACAAGGCCGTCCTTCGGATCACTTCGATGACGGTTTTCATCCACCGATTGCCGTCCGCATTGAGAAACGCCGAGTGGGTCAGAATGAACTGAATGGGATCGAGATGGTGGGGGTGGCGGTGAACGAGAGTCTTCTTGAAAAGCGAGTTGAACTCGGGATGGATCTTTTCCACCTTGTCAAAAAATGCATCGTCGCAACGGATGGGGTGGGTTCTACGGCAGTCGTTGTAGCGCTCTATCTCCTTGACGTACTGGGCGGTGGTGGCCTTGCGGACGGACTGCAGAAAAACGTCGAAATAGTAGTCGACTTTCGGCGACAAGCTTGATTGGCTCCGGTGGAGATCGGACAGTTCCCGGTGAAAGCTGACCAAATTGTCGATGCTGCGGGAAAACTCGATGATATAATCCACCTTCCGACCTTTTTCGGAACGAAGCCGTGAGATGACCCGCTTGTCGGAGAGGGCCTGTCCGGTAAAATCGTCGTCCCATGTGTGTCGGAAATAGTGATTGTTCTGAAAAAAGTCGATGTGGGCCAGAACGTGGTAGAAGATCATGACGTTCAGCCAGTCCGGATTGTTGTCGTTGTAGTAGGAGATGGCAGGGCGCGTGTTGATGACGGTTTCGTAAGGGTTTCCGGGGTACAGCTCATACTTGCCCTTTTCCCGAAGAACCTCGACATCGTGAACCCAGTAATCGTAAAGGGTCGGAATCATCAACTTCGGCGATAACTCCAGGAGATCACGATTGGTGACGATATACTCGAGGGTTTCCGAATCGAATCGAAGTCCGGCGGCGAGCGCTCGCTCCTTGCATTCCTCCATGATCTTTTTGGCGTGCTGGCTGATCAGTTCCATGGTCCGTTCCTTCGGCGGCTGAGGGATTTTCTGGAACCATCACTCGGAAGTGAGATGGCGGATTCCCTCGATGAGCCTGGGTTCATCGGCATCTTCCCGGAGTGTATCCATTCGAATCAGTTCCGACTTGTCTTTGAGAAGACCGGAATTCTTGAGATACTTTACCACCTCGGTGCCGTCGGTGGAGGCACCGGGCCGGGTCACCACCGAGATGCCGACCCGGCTGGCATAGTCCAGTGCCCGGCGGATCTGAGGCAGGGCCTTGTCGCCGGAGGGATCCCAGTCATCGCCGTCGGTGCCGTGGAAGACGTAAATGTTGTAGTCCCTGGCAAGGTTTTCGGCGTCTACGATGTCGTTGACCAGGCGGAAGGCCGATGCCACTTGGGTGCCGCCGGCCACCGAGGAATTGTAATAGGTGTAGAAGTCGGGCACTTCTTTGGCTTCTGTATCGTGGAGAATGAAACGGGTTTCGACCTGCCGGTCGTACTGGTAGAGGAGCCAACTGTAGATCAGCACGTGCAGACTGCCGACGATCTCCGTCGGCTTGCCCATCATGGATCCCGAATAGTCGCGAAGAAAGAACACCATGGCCTGACTCTCCAAGTCCTTCTCTCTGGACAAGATTCGATAGACCCGGTCCTGGGGTGCGATCATGAATTCGGTGGGATCGATGGCCGACGGGTTGGGAATGTTGCCCAGATGGATGTTGGTTTCGACGATTTTTTTGAGAGTGGCCTTTTTGTCGAGGACTTGTCCGCGGCCTCGGTGGCGATCGGTCAGATCGTAAGTGTAACGGGTGAGGGAGCGCTTCTTTCCCTTGTCCTTGAGGTTTGGCAGTTGGAATTTTTCGGTGAGAATCCGTCCGAGATCGTAGGCACTCGACTCCAATTCGTGGCCAGCGTCTTCGCCCTCTCCGGGTCCGGTCCCGGCCCCGCCGGAGGGCTGGTGTACCGGTTGTTCGCCGATCACCTCTCCCTCCTCCCCCGACCCCGATCCCCCGGCCGCCTCCTCTTGGCTCTCCTGAAAGCGTGGATCATGGATGAGTTTTTCTTCAACAGTGGTGGGTACGACGACGACCTTCCCTTTTCCGTTTTTCCCCGGACGCACCATCCGGCCCACGCGAATTTTACGGGGAAACCCATCTTCTTCCCTCAGCCGGTCCTTTTCAAGAAGATCGTCGAGGGATTTGAGCATTCGAACGGCGGCGGTATCCACCGGCGAGAGGGCCTGAAGGATGTCGAGATCATTGGCCCCATATATCGCGCCCGAAGCGGTACCGAGGGATGCCGATGGGCCGTCGCCGACTTGATGAGGGAGGCCCGCAGCCAAATCGAGCTCCCTTTGAATCGACCGTTTCAAGCGATCGGAGAGCGCATGGTGCGCCATCAACCGTCTGGCCAGAGCGCTGATATCGGTTGTCGCCATTGGTGAACCCTTTCGGATAGGCGCCGCCACGACGGTGTCAGCCGGTGCCGGCGGGGCATTAGTTTTCGTCTTCCTGGGTGCAGAAATACTCGATGGTCTTCTGTGCGCAGGTCCGGCAGTAATTGAGCTTGTTGAGCATCGTCGTGATCATCCGATCATAGAGCTTTTGGTTCTCTTCGTTTGTCCGGTTGGCCAGAGCGCCGATCAGGCTGCCCGCCCCGGCGATGTCCGATTTGAGGCGGACATCCGTGACGGCTTTGACCAGTTCGAGATTGTCCATGAAATCGTATTCGGGATCGACGGAGATTTTCTGCCCGTAGATCTTCCTTATCGAAGTTCGGAAGGATTCCCTTTGCTCCTCGGTTTTCAGCCCTATGCGCTCCTCGACGCTTCTGACAAATCGTTCGTCGATCTTGAGGGCCTTGAGCTCTCCGGTTTGGGGGTCTTTGTACTTCCACATCTTGTCGGGACCCAGGTTCTCGGCGTCCACCCCGATGATCATGTTGACATAGTTGAGCACGTCTTTCCGGATGGCATGGGGCTCGTCCATATAGGCGTTGAACATCTCCGTCATGATGCGTTCTCGGTAGAGTCCCTTTGCCGTCTTCAAATCCTCGATATACTTGGCACGGTCGTTGGCTTCGGATACATAGTCCAGTATCACCCGTTCCAAGGACCGGAACACGTCGTAGGCGAACATGCACTCGCCCTCATTGGTCTCGGAGCTTTCCACCAGCAGTTGGATGGCGCGGCCGAGGTTTCGCTGACCCAACCCCTTCTGACCGAAGCGTTTGGTGATGTCGGCCTCCTGGGCCAGGGTGTCGATGACCTCGGCGAGGGTCTTGATGCTTTTCTCGCCGGCGACTTCTCCCGCCGCTAGTTTCATGGTTTCAACGGGGGTCAATTTTTCTGATTTGGGGATGCGGGTGAGAACGGCCGCAACGGATGCCGCATAATTGAGATTGGGATCCTCGTGGAGATCGGCCCGGGTCAGTGTGGTGCGGCTACCGGTGCCGATCGCATATCGGGTCAGCTGTTCCTGGAGCTTGTAATTGGTGTTGTGGGAAATATGGGACAGCCTGCAGCGGTCGACGATGGGGGCTTCCTCCTTCTCCGCCAAAAACCGGTTGAACTCGGAATTGTTGCTTGTGGCGATGATAAGGCTGTCAATGGGCCATTTGAAGCCGTCGATTTCGATGGTTCGGTTCTGGATCACGCCTAAATAGACCTGAACCAGATCCTTTTTATTTTTGAACATCTCGTCGCTGAAGTGAATGCCGCCGCCGGCCACCCGGGCAAGCGCTCCACGCCTGAGGTCGAACCGGTAGGGATTCTGGGTATCGGTAATGTGAAGAAGCCTCTGGATGGATTCCTCTCCCAGAAGATCCACTGCCGATGAGGTGATTTTGTCCTTTGCCGGATACTTCCCGGTCACAGTGCCGAGACTCTCGGACATGGGAACCGGTATGATGTCGACGTGACTCAGCATGCCGTCGACGCTGCCGTCGGTGTGGGCGCGGATGTCGCTGAGGATATATTCGCTGCAGGCTCCTAGCGGCCTGTAGTCGTCAAAGACGCGCTCGATATCGTTTTCCGTGTATCCGAACTGCTCCTTGAGGATGCGCCGGTTCTGATCCGGATCTTCCAGAAGGTTCATGGCCAAAATAACTGGGTCTTCGTAGGTCTGGGATTCGATGGTCTGGATACGGCCGTAGGTGCCGATCTTGTCCAGATGGAGAAAGCGGAACGTGTACCGGCGGTTTTCGGGTTCGCTCAAAAACCGTCGGTATTGGGCACAGAGAAACTCGACAAAGTAGGTCTTGCCGTTGCCGGGCTCTCCCACCAATACATAGGCCATTTCCTTGGAGGATCCGCCCTCTGCAGCGTCCTTTACATAGGAGACGAAGCTGTTGATCTCGTCATACATGCCCACCACCGGTTTCGGGCCCCCTCTGAAAATGCTGAAGTCATAGGTGGTTTTCCCGTTGACGGTGACCTTTTCGATATCGCTTTCGAGAATCATCCGCGCAACGGATTGAAAGGCGTTTTCAAAACTCCGGCGGCGGTCCCGGACTTCGGTGAGATGGTGTTGAAGCGTGCGCTCGGATGCGTTGACCATGACATTCCCCCCTTGGATTCGTGTCTGAACCATTGACGGATGAGCGCTCGCAGGAAGAAGTGGAGATGCCGAATGATCACGCCGCGGCAGAACACAAATCAGTGGTGTTCGAGTGGGTGGAGGCCTGATGCAGAGCGCTTTCTGCCTGTAAAGTAAGAGCCGCCTGAAGTGTTGGCAACAATTCGGTCCTTGGGCTGATCATGCGCCAAATGGTCGAGTGCTCCTATCGGAGACGGGTGACCAGGGGAAGAAAAAGCCCCGAATGTCAGCCCGTCGATCCGACCTTCCGGTCCATGCCCCAGGCTGCCGCCGGCGATCTGGTGTCGACTCTTCGGATCTCTAAACGAGGAAAATGCATGCCCAGAATAGTTGCCGGGAGAAAATCATGTGAATTCAATTTGCTGTACATACGACCATTGCCGCTCCGTTGAGCCATGTGTCATACGATTGACGGCATGGGCCTTGGAAGTGTGGGCCTGGCCCGCTGTCCGGCAGGGCATCACGGGATGCCGACGCTCCGCAGAGCCCGTTCGAGTTGATCGATTCTCTGGTCCAGCCGGCCGGTCAGCCCGATCGATAGGCGCAGGAGGCCGGGAGAAAGGCCCATAGCCCGTTGTTTTTCCGGGGAGATTTCCGACGATGTGGATGCACCCGAGCAGGACATGAGGGTATCGAAATAGCCCAAAGAAACCGCAATCAGACCGAACCGCTCCTTGTTTTGAAGGGTGTCCAGCAGGCCCTCGGCGGCGTCGCGTGTTCCACAATCGATGGTCAGCACCCCCCCGTAGCCGTAGCCGGGATTCATCATGCTGTCGAGAAGCGGGCGCTGGGGGAAGTCATCCAGCCCGGGGTAGACGACCGGCACACCCAAGCCTTTCAGGTGCTGGGCGATGGCAAGGGCCCGGCGTCCGTGTTCCCGCATCCTCAGGGCGAGGTGCGGCAGTCGCTGAATGACGTCGAAGGCGCATCGTGGGTCCAGGGTGGGACCGAGGAGCATCATCCTCCCGGTGTGCAGGTCCATCAGCTCTCGAATGAAGTCTCTGCTGCCGCAGATGGCGCCGGCCAGAAGGTCGCTGGCGCCATTGACGAATTTGGTGAGGGAGTAGACCACCACGTCGGCCCCCAATCGGAACGGCGACAGCATCATCGGGGAGAAGGTGTTGTCCACCACGAGGGTCAGGGACTGTTGGCTCGCGAGCCGGGCGAGGGCCGGCAGGTCCGCCACCATTAGCGTGGGGTTGGCGATGGCTTCTACATAAAGAACCCGGGTGCGGGGCTCGACTGCGTTTTCAACGGCCGTGATATCCGTCGGATCCGCGAAGGAGGTGCGAATGCCGTTTTGGGGCAGCAGGTCGTTGAGCAGCGCATGGGTGCCCCCGTAAATGGTGGGGCTGGCGACAATGTGATCCCCGGCGCGGCAAAGCTGCATCAGGGTGCAGGAGATGGCCGCCATTCCGCTGGCTGTGCAGGCGGCCGCCTCCGTATTTTCCATTGCCGAAAGATAGCGACCCAAAACCGCCACCGTTGGATTGTATTGGCGGCTGTAAAGAAAGCACCCGCCCTGGTCTGGTCCGCGAACCCCATCAAAGATCTGAGGCATCGTCGACGGATCCATCACCGTAAACGTGGATGATCGGCTGATGGAGGGCGTCACCCCGCCGTGCTCGCCAAATTCCCGCCTTACTGATGCCAGCGCCTCTTCTGGGTCGAAGATGTCCATGTTGCCTCCCTTAAGGTCTGATCCATGTCGATATCCGGAACGACAGGCAAAGGGGCCGTTTCGGTGATCGACTCAGTTGGTCATTCGCATCCGATGGGGCTCTGTCCGCAGGCGGATCCTTTTCGGCTGTCGACGACATGCGGCTCGACCCGTCAACCGGGTCGGTCGCCCCCGGGCGCTTTCACCGGGGGGGGAGTCCAGAACCCGCCGAATGGTTTTTGCCAAATGGTTGACGACGACGGGCTTCATGATGAAGGCGCGGATTCCGATTTGCTTGGCCTTCTCCTCGGAAATCTGCTCGCTGAAACCCGTGCACATGATGACGGGCAGATTGGGCCTCAGGGCCAGCATCCGGGTGGCCAGTTCTTTACCGGTCATTTTTGGCATGGTCATGTCGGTGATCACAAGAGCAAACCGTTCCGGTGCCTCTTGGAACCGGGCAAGGGCGTCCATGCTGTTGTTACAGGCGGTGACCTCATAGCCCAGTCGTTTTAGGAGGTGACTGCTCATCTCAACCAAGATGTCTTCGTCATCGACAAACAGAATATGTTCCGATCCACCGGGGATGCTTTCAGCCCGCGGGGCGTTCACCACTTCATCGTCTTCCACGCGGGGGAAATAGACTCGGAATTCGGTCCCTTGCCCGGGGGTGCTGGCCGCTTCGATGACGCCCCGATGACTTTTGACGATGCCATGGACAACCGACAACCCCATTCCGGTTCCCACCCCCTGGGGTTTGGTGGTGAAGAATGGGTCATAGATACGCTCCAATATGGCCGGAGGGATGCCGACACCGTTGTCGGCGACGGACATCCGCAGATAGGGGCCGGGACTGATCTCTGGAATCTGGTGCCGCATCTGATCGTCGATGTCGATGTCGGCAAGCCCTATGGTGAGGGTGCCCCCTTTTTCCCTCATGGCGTGGGCGGCATTGGTGGCCAGGTTCATCAACACCTGATGAAACTGGGTGGCATCGGAGAGGATAGAGGACTCAGCGTTGATTTCCTGCGTGATGGTGATGGTTGCCGGAAAGGATGCCCGCAGCAGCCGCATGGCCTCCTTGATGAGTTGGCTTGGCTGGATCGGCCGCAGTTCCTGCTCCCGCTGCCGACTGAAGGTCAGAATCTGCTGGACCAGCTCTTTGGCCCGGAAGCCGGCCTGGAGCACCTGCTCCATGTTTTGACGGATAAAGGAGTCGATAGGGGTGTCTTCAATGACCATTTCCGTGTATCCGAGCACGGCGGAGAGAATATTGTTGAAGTCGTGGGCGATTCCGCCGGCAAGGGTACCCACCGCCTCCATCTTCTGGGCCTGGCGAAGCAGTTTCCCAAGCTGCTTTTTTTCCTCATCCGCCCGCTTTCGGTAGGTAATGTCGCGGCTGATGTAGACGAGTCCCATCGAAAGGCCCTGGTGGTCCTTGAGGGGCACTTTTATGGCGTCGAAATAGCGTGTGCTCCCGTCTGGGGCCCCCTCACAGGTTTCAAACTGAAAGGGGCGTGATTCGGCCATAACCTCCTGATCGGTGACGATGTCGGTGTCGATAGGAGGCGCCGAGGGGAGAAGGGGGTCTTTCCTGCCGATGATATCCTCCGAGGACAATGCCAGGGGCTCGGAGAAGGCCCGGTTGACCACAAGGTATTTGCCATCGGCGTCTTTAAATGCAATACGGTCTGGAA
>JASFIA010000076.1:0-8041 GCA_050122915.1 Desulfobacterales bacterium
CCCCCGGAACGCTCTTCGGCGCGGAGATGACGCCGGATTCCTGCTGAACCGTTGGTGCACACCCCACAGCGATCAGAAAACAGAGCAGGATGGCACCGATCCACGCGGGCGGCCGCTGCCCTTGAGCGGATCTAAGACGATTCAATGGCCGGACCCGTTTCCCATCCGGCGTCTCCATGACGTCTCCCAGGGAGCGGACGGTCCCAGGCAGCACCTCGGCTACGGTGGTCTTACGCTGTCTCACCATCAGAAATCCAATGCGATTTTAAGCACATCACGCATTTTTGACACGAAATGAAAGGTCATGCTGCTTCGAACCTTCTCGGGCACGTCGATGATGTCTTTTTCGTTCCAGGCGGGAAGGATGAGTGTTTTGATGCCTGCGCGATGGGCGCCGAGAACCTTCTCCTTAATACCGCCGACGGGCAACACCTGCCCCCTCAGAGTGATCTCGCCGGTCATGGCCAGGTCCTTTTTGACAGGTTTTTTGATCAACAGCGATGCCAGTGCCGTCAGCATCGTCACCCCTGCCGAAGGGCCGTCCTTAGGAATGGCCCCGGCCGGCACATGGATGTGAATGTCGCGCTGCTTGAAAAACTCATCGTCGATACCAAAGTCCTTGGCGTTGGATCGGATGAAGCTGAGAGCCGCCGATGCCGACTCCTTCATGACGTCGCCCAATTGACCGGTGAGGGTGAGCCCCTTGCTGCCGCTCATGGCGGTGGCTTCGATGAAAAGCAGTTCCCCGCCAGTGGGTGTCCAGGCCAATCCCATCGCCACACCCGGGGTGGAGGTTCTCTCCTTGGCATCGAGGGTCAACTTGACCGGTCCCAGGTAATCGGGCAGATCCTCCACCTTGATGCTGACCGATTCCACCTCTTCCATGGCGATCTGACTGGCGACGCCCCGGCAGAGGCTGGCGATTTCCCGCTCGAGGTTTCGCAGGCCCGCCTCCCGGGTGTAGCCGGCAATGATGCGCCGGATGGCCCCGGTGCTGATCTTGATCTGGTTCGCTTTCAGGCCGTGGGCCTCCCGCTGACGGGGAATCAGGTAGCGGGTGGCAATTTTGACCTTTTCGTCCTCGGTGTAGCCCAGCAGCTGAAGCACCTCCATGCGGTCCCGCAAGGGGGGAGGGATCGTGTCCAGCACATTGGCCGTCGTAATGAACATCACCTTCGACAGGTCGAAGGGAACGTCGAGGTAATGGTCCGTGAAGGTGTCGTTCTGCTCCGGGTCGAGCACCTCGAGGAGAGCCGAGGACGGATCCCCTCGAAAATCGGCGCCCAGTTTGTCGATCTCGTCCAGCATAAAAACGGGGTTGTTGGATTCGCTTCGGCGCAACGCCTGGATGATGCGACCGGGCATGGCCCCCACATAGGTCCGGCGGTGCCCCCGGATTTCCGCCTCGTCTCGGACCCCTCCTAAAGAGATCCGCTGGAACCGTCTCCCCATTGCTCGGGCCACGGATCGGCCGAGGGAGGTCTTTCCAGTGCCCGGGGGACCCACGAAACAAAGGATGGGTCCCTTGGATTCGGGCTTCAGTTTCCGGACCGCGAGATGTTCTACAATGCGCTTTTTGGGTTTTTCGAGGCCGAAATGGTCTTCGTCGAGGATTTTTCGAGCGGCCAGAATGTCCAGGTTGTCCTCGGTACTGTCATGCCACGGCATGGCGGTAATCCAGTCGAGATAGGTGGTTACCACGGTGTATTCGGCTGACGACGGATGCATTCGCGCCAGCCGGTCGAGCTCTCTTTCAGCCTCTTTCTTGGCCTCCTGCGGCAGGTTCTTGCTCTCGATCTTGTTTCGATAATCCTCCACCTCAACCTTCGGCTCGTCGGTCTCTCCGAGTTCCTCCCGGATCGCTTTCAACTGCTGGCGCAGATAGTATTCCTTTTGGGTCTTTTCCATGTCCCCTTTGACCTGGGACTGTATTTTGTTGCCGAGTTCGAGGATTTCCAACTGCTGATTCACCAGACGGGTTACGGTGTGGAGGCGTTTCTTGGGATCGTCGGTCTCCAGTATCTTCTGTTTGTCCTTCCAGTCGGCATTGATGGTGGAAACGATCATGTTCGCAAGCGTGCCGGCATCGGTGATCGACTTGGCCATCTGGATCATCTCGTCCGGCAGGGCCGGAGACAACTCCACGATTCGGGAAAACAGGTTGAGAAGGTTGCCCATAAGGGCATCGGTTTCCTTGTCCTGGACCTCCACCTCCTTTAGATAATCCACCTCGGCCGTGAGATACGGTTTGCGCTGTGCGAAAGACCGCACGCGGAACCGGCTGAGCCCCTGGACCAGCAGTTGGGCATGGTTGTCCTCGTTCTTGGCCATTTTCAGGATCAGTGCCGCAGTGCCAACCCGCATCAAATCCTTGTCGGGGTTTGGCCTTTTTTGCTTCGCCGGTGAGGCCGCCCCCGTATCACCGTCGTCGCTTTCTTCGGCATCGTCGGCATCATCGATTTGCTCGGATACCAAAAGACCGATGATGCGGTTTTTGGACATGGCTTCATCGACAAGCTTCACCGATTCGGCTTGAATCACCACCAGTGGCAACACCATCTTTGGAAACAGGGCGGTCTCATGCAGGGGCATGATCGGCAGGGTGGCTGGAAGATTATTCGTGGTGGCTTCTTCAGAGGGTTGCTTGACTATCATTGGGTTCCTCCGCAACAACACACGTTGATCTCAGTGATGCTGACATCATTATGCTTCTTGATCACGAACCGAAAAGGGTGAATACTGGGGTCATCCGTCTGAGACGGGAATCTTGCGCGGTCTATCCACCGGGATTTTAAGCAATCGAATCTGCAAGAATCCGTTGGAGTAGCTTGCCGACACGACTTCCGGGTCGACCTGGGCGGGAAGAAAAAGAATGCGTTCAAAGGGACCGTACTGAATCTCCGCCAATCGGTAACTGGCATTTTCCAGTCGGGTCTGGGGAGACCGGTTCCCCGAAATCTTCACGGCCTTGCTGTTGATCTCCACGTTAAGGTCTTCCTTGGCTACGCCGGCAATTTCAGCCAGAATGATAATTTCCTGGGGGCTGTCATAGATATCGATCTGCGGCACCCAGATGTGCTCGCAGTCGGCGAACATCGGGTTGATGGAACGAAAAATGTTGTCGAGGGATTTCTCCAGTCTGGACCCCGCATTGCCAAAATCACCCCCCAGCCGAATTTTGATAAAATCCATGTTCGACCCCCGGTCACTGCAGGTTAGCGACAAAATAACCCATTGAAAATTTACCCGTATAGATTAACATCGATAAGGGTCTCTGTAAAGCTGACCACCTATGCCGCCCGCCACGGAAGGGCGGCGGGATAGGGTCTTGAACCGCGTCCTCTGTTTTCTCGACCCCCATGAAAGCGGAAACTGATGGCACCACATCTTAACGCCACGGGTGAACGGGCGGCATCGCTCATCGAATGGGGATCCCCTGATCCGGCCGGCATCGGCAGCGTGAAATGACAACCGCACTCGTGGTCGCCGCCCAGTACTTCACCTATTTCGGGGTCCTGGGCATCTACCTTCCCTTCTTCAACCTCTACTGTTATCATTTGGGCTTCAACGGCGCCCAGATCGGGCTCATCTCCGGCATTCGGTCCGTTGCCCTCGTCGTGTTTCCACTGATATGGGGCGCCGTTGCCGATCGATATCGGAAGCGCCGCGCCATTTACCTCACCTGCACGATCGCAAGCACCCTCGTCTGGACCCTGCTCCTGTTCACCCGGGATTTCCCGGTGATGCTCGCCGTCATCGCTGCCTACGGGGTCTTTTATGCACCCATCATCTCGTTCCTGGAGGCCATCGCCCTGGACACCCTGGGGGATAGCAAGGGCCGGTACGGACGTCTCAGGGCATGGGGCTCGGTGAGCTTCATTATCGTAGTGCTCCTGATGGGGCAACTCACGGAACGGTTTTCGGTATCGCTCGTCGTGCCCCTGATCCTTGCAGGCTCCATGACCCAGGGGGCTTTGGCCTTTTTCATCCGGTCGGACATGGCCGGCCCCCGTTCGACCCAGTTTCGGGATGCCTTCGGATTTCTCTCCCGGCCGACGGTCCTCTTTCTCTTGGCCGGCTTTCTCATGCTGTTCAGTCACGGCACCTATTACGGTTTCTTCTCTATCCATCTGGAGGAACTGGGTCTCGGCAAACCTTTCATCGGCAGTGCATGGGCGGTGGCGGTTTTGGCCGAAATTGTCGTCATGGTCAATTCCCAGCGCATTTTCAGCCGCTTCTCTCTGGAATCCGTCCTGATTACAGCCTTCGTCACTGCGGCCGTCCGATGGGCCGTTTTAGGCGTCACCGGTCATCCCGCTGTTATTCTGGCGTCCCAAACATTGCATGCGGTCAGCTATGCGGCCTTCCACATGGCCAGCATTCTCTACATCGACCGTCAGGCCTCCGGCTCGGTAAAAACCATGGGTCAGGCCATCAACAACAGCCTATCCTACGGCCTCGGCCTGATGGCGGGATTCCTGGTCAACGGGGCACTCTATGATCGCTGGGGCGCCGAGGGCTTGTTTCAAATGAGCGCGGCTTCCGCCGTCCTGGGCGGGGGGCTGGTGTGGCTTCTCACACGGACGAAACCCCGGAGCAGCCGATAAACCGATGGGGACGACAAGGGCCGGCAAGAGACTGGTGCTGCCGTCAATCCCTGGGGGCGGGCTTGATGAGGTGCCGAAGCCAGTGGCCGAAGGTATTGCCCTTTAGCATCTCCCGGTCCCAGATCCGGAAATCTCTGGAAAGGGCTCCCGGGTCTTTGTACCAGTCTTTGCGGGTTCGAAGGGGCTCATCTGGATCAAGCCGGCGGATGACACGGGCTGGGTTCCCGGCGGCGACCACATTTTCATGGATATCGCTCACAACCACCGACCCGGCGCCCACCACCGAATTATCTCCGATGGAGACCCCCTTGCACACCATGACGCGGTCTCCCAGCCAGACATTGTCACCGATGGTCACCGGGGCGGTCTTTCCCAAGTCGACCCGATCATGGAGGCCATGCCAGTCGGCATCGGTGACGTAGACCCCGTGAGCCAGCATAGAGCTGTCGCCGATGCGAATCCGGGCTCCCGAGCTGATACGGACTCCCGGGCAGATCAGTGCATAGTTGCCGATAGCAATGTCCCCCATTGCTGTACCGGCGGGCCATATGGACATACGGATACGGGCGTCCGGGGTGGCAATGACCGTGGCGTAGTCCCCCAGCCGGATGGGCGATCCAAAGAGCTCGACGTACCATGGTCGCATAAACCGGTGTCCTCGTCCCAGCTGCTCGAACTGGGGCCTGAGAAAACGGTCTACGAAAAAGTTTTCGAACCGCAGGAACGCCTGCTTGACGACATATGGCCGGTGGTCCCTTCTCACCGATGGCATCCTTTCCCGATACCGGTATCGACCGCCAAGGAGACCCGATGGCCATGGGCGGCAGCCCGCGGTGGTGACGGCCTTTCAGGCCATCCCCTTCCCAGCCCAATAGGCGTGTGTGAAAAGGTCGCTGGCCGGGGTCAATTGAAACAGGGCATCCGCCGCCATGAGCACGGCCGCATTGGTCCAGGACAGACGGTCTTCGGGCCATATCACTGTGTCGGGAACCGTATGACCGCACCAGAAAGACCCGTCTTCATAGCGCTTGTCGGCAATCCACCCAAAGACCACCCTGGCCAGGGCATCGTTTCCCAGAGCCGCCAGGGCCAGCACCAGTTCGCAGGTTTCGGCAACGGTTACCCACGGTTCGTCAAAGACACAGCGAACCCCCTGGCCTTCGACGACGAATTTGCGCCAGTAAGACTCCAGACGGCGCCTGGCTTCGGCGCCTGTCAAAGCCCCCGAAAGCACCGGATAGAACCAGTCCATGGAAAACCGGGATTTGGTCATGTTGAAAAGGTGGCGCTTCCGCTGAATCGACCGCACCAGGCGGCCGGCGGCGTTGCGCCATTGCTCCGACGGATGCCCAAGCCGCTCAGCCGTTTCAATGGCACATTTCAAGCTCATGTAGATGGAACACGACCCGGTCAGCAAGGCCATTGGATCGACACGACCTTCCGGGCTGACCGCCCAATAGATGGGGCCTTCAACCGTTTGAAGTTTCAATGCAAATTCGATGGCTCTGCGGACAGTATCCCACATCGCCTGGAGAAAGGCGACATCCCCAGTGACGCGATAGTAGTGAAACGCCCCCACGGCGATGTAGCTGCTCATGTTGGCGTCCAGGGTTCGGTCCTCAGGTTCGCCGAGGCGGTAGGCCGCATACCAGCTGCCGTCGGGGCGCTGATGCCGGCGCATCCACTCGTAGGCAAGGCGCGCCTCCGCGAATCGGCCGCCGACGGTCAACCCCATGGCGGACTCCACATGATCCCATGGATCGGTCTTCTGCCCCTCACACCAGGGAATTTCGCCGTCCGGTTTCTGGATGCCGGCAATAAAGTCGCAAACGGCCTGGATGTCGATCTGCCGAGGCTGTTTCCGGGTGATACCGGAGAGTGTCATCGCCCGCCCTTCCCTGAGGATTCATTAAAAAGGAATCCATACCCATTCCATAGCCGATTTGCAAGCCCATTCCGGACCCGCATGGGGCGGGGAACCACCAGTCGCCCCTCGCCTGTTTGGGACGGTCGGCACCGCGGTTCCAGGCCATTTCGGCATGTGGCGACTTGATCCGGAGGTAAAAACCCCATAAGACATAAGGTGCGGAAGACCCTTTATCAGCCGGTGGCTCCCTTCTCCGCCGGCACTGGAGGCCACATGAGCGCAATCGAGAACGATGAGGGCAGGCTCGCATTACTCGTCCAAGACGGGAAAACCGAAGAGGCGGTGGCGTTGCTGCTGAAAATGATCACCCACCAGGCCAAGGCCAAGCGGTTTGATGAGGCGGAGGCGCTGCGTCAGCGGCTCATGGCGATAGACGAGATGGCGCTTGCGGCGATAATCCGCGCAGCCGAAATCATCGAGACGGAAAAAGAAATGGCTTTGGACAAGGGGCATCTGGAGACATGGGCCCCCCTTTACGGCCCCCTCACCCCTGAAGAGACCAACGCCCTTTTCTTTGCCCTAACCGAGCTCTCCTGCAAGGCCGGCCAGGTGGTGATTCGCCAGGGGCAGGCCGCAAACCGGCTCCTTCTGCCGGAAAGCGGGCACTTTAAGCTGTTCTACCGTTGCGGCGATCGGTATCGTCTGATTCAGACGGTCGAGCCCGGGATTCCTGTCGGCCAGGAGAGCGTCCTGAAAAAGACGGTCTACACGACCTTTCTTGCCGCCAAAACCGACGGGAGGATTCGAACCCTTCCCGTCGGTGCGATTGACGAATGGAATACAGAGATGCCCGGTCTTCGAGCCAAGATGCACTCTTATTGTGAGACCACTCACCGGATTCCCCAGCGCCTTGCCCGAAACGGGATGGACAGACGCTCGGGAAAACGGCTTCCATGCACTGAACTGGCAACGGTTCAGATGCTGGACGGCAAGGGACAACCGGTGGGCAAGCCCTTCAAGGGCGAATTGAACGACATCTCTTCCGAGGGGATTTCCTTCAGCATCAAAGCCACTCAAAAAGCGGCTCACGCCATGTGGAACCGGACCTTGCAGCTCTCATTCAGCCTGACCCAGGCAGGGAAGCCAATGCCGGTCACGTGCCGTGCCAAAGCGGTGGCCATTGAGGACGAGCACTTCGGCACCTTCGGGGCTCACTGCCGCCTGGACCGCCCCATACCCGATTCCCTGATTCGGGAGAGGTGAATCCCCCCGCCTTGAGGCGAGGGACCGCCTTCGCCGTGTCGACCATTGACGGGTGCGGTGCGTCATACCCTTCGACAGCACACCCAAGGAGGCAGACCATGAAGGCATCGATACTCGTGACCGTTATATCGGCGATATTGCTGACGGTGATTCCTGCCGCAGCCGGCCTCAACGATCGATTGATCTATCAGAGGCAGCGCATCGCCGGGGGCGTCTACAGCGGGCGCCTTTCCCCGACCGAGGCCGCCGCCCTGATCAGAGAGCAGCGACGGATCCAGTACCTAAAGACTGTCTATCAGCGTGA
>JASFIA010000077.1:0-7987 GCA_050122915.1 Desulfobacterales bacterium
AAAGTCGGTGTCCTTTAGGATGCGAGGAAGACCCGGCGGAAGCCGGCCGTAGGCCTCGCTGGCCATCTGATAGTCGTTGTAGCAGTGGGCGTAGAGGAGGCAACGCATGAGGTCCGCCACCGGTATGCGCCCCCCCCATTCCTCTTCGCAGATATGGCCGCAGCCGGTGCAGTAGTCCGATGCCGTTTGGCGGGCATGGCGGTCAAAGGAGCGGCGATCCTCCCGGCTCAGGGAAATGCCGTCAACGGCAGCCGCGGCATTGCTTTTCAGAAGGGCGATGCTGTCCATGTGGGAACAGATTCCCGCAAATCGGGAGTCCTCCCAGACCGCTTTAAGCCTTGCCTGATGTTCGGTCATCCCCTGGCCAATAAAGCGGCCGACGAGTTCGTTTCCCCGGTCGGAACTGGAGAACGAAAAGCTTCGACCCTGGGTTTTCATGGCAATGAGACCGATGCCGGCATCTACGCACGCATCCACGGCCGCCGACATGTCCGCATCCGTCATGAGGCGATAGTTGTAGGTGGTCATGATACCGTCGACCCAACCCAGGCGGGCCGCTTTGAGGAGGCAGTCGGCCATGTTCCGGTGGGTGCTGAAGCCGAAGTACCGGATGCGCCCGTCGCCTTTTGCCCGCTCGACCCACTGTCGGGTCCCCGGGGAAAGCCTGCCGTCAACTTCCGAGAGGCCGTGAACCAGGTAAAGATCGAGGCGGTCCGTTTTCAGCCGATTGAGGGAGGCCGTCAGGTCGGCGTCCATTCGCTCCGGTTCGGAGGAGCTGGTCTTGCTGACTAAAAACACCTGTTTCCGATCCGCCGGGAACCGCTCGAAATAGAGCCCGATCCCCTCCTCGCTCCTTCCGCCGCTGTAGTTGTCCGCCGTGTCCCAGTAGCTGACACCCATGGTCAACGCTTGTCGCAACAATGTCTGACGGTCGATGAAATTCAGGGATCCGCCCAGGCAAAGAATGGGAACCGTCGTCCCCGAGCGTCCGAAGGCTCTAACCGGCATGGCAGGCGGCTCGGCTTCAGCCTCTGCGGTCGATCCGACCCCCGAGGTGCCTATCGCCATTCCTACCCCGGATAAGCCCGCCGCCTTGAGAAACCCCCTCCGATTCCATTTCCTACCCTTTCGTCCTTTCATACCAAAATCTCCTTGATCTCATTTTGGTTTGCGGCTCGCGAGCGATTGGCGGGCACTACCGATGTCATTGGCGCCGTGGCTGAAACCACTGACCCATCAGGGCGAGGCCGAATGGGGAAGAGATTCGTTCAGGTGGCGAACCAGGACGGCCGCCACTTCAGCCGACCCGGCATCCTGGACTCCCGCCACGGCGCTTCCCCGGGTGTAGATGATGGCAAATCGCCCCAGCATTCGAATCAGCCGCCCGTTGGGAAGCACCGATTCCATGGAAACGGCCTCCCCGCCATATTCCAGCAGGAAGGCTCGGTAGCCGTCAGCCAAGCGGGCGGCGGCGGACGGGGAGGGACAGACCTGAAAAAAGGCGGTGGCCTGCCCGCCCCGGACATCGTATCGGGCTGAGAACAAGTCCTCAAACCCGTCGAATCCGAATGCCCCCCGAGGATGGAGCGTTTCACTGCCCTGGACGAGACCCTCGCCGGGCAGCCATTCCAGTTCAGGGATATCCTCCGACGGCACTGCCGTTGCCTTGACGAAGCCCTTCGCCCACTGATCCATGGCCTCAACGGTTCGATCGGTGGGGTTCTCGGCGAGGATTTCGACGTAATAGGGGCCGTGGACGAAGAACAGGTTGCTGGCATACCGATAGGAGAACGCCGTAAGATTCGCGGCGACGGCATCACGGCCTCTTCTTTGACTGAATACGGAAAAAGCGCTGCGGTGTCCGCCCATCCGGTACAGGAAGACTTCAAACCATTCCGACCGCTGGCCTTCGTAGACATAGCGATGGGTATTCAGACGAATGAACCCCGCTTTCAGATAAAGGTCCGCGTCACCGTCAATGGCTTCGAAAAGGGTATCGGGCCAGTAGCTCCTGACCGATCCATCACGTGAATATCCCGGTGGAGGAACCGGCGTCATCCCCGAATCTTGCGACCGACCGAGGGATGAGGCGGGGTCTCCGCTGTCGGCCGGTCTGTTGGAGGCGAGCGAGTGTCCCCACGAGGCCATTAATGCCCATAGAGAAATCATGGCCGCTGCCGCTTTAACCGATGATCCCATTCTTCCTCCTTAAGTGATGGGTCAGACGATGTCGACAGCCTTCAACATCTTGGCAACCGGCAAGTGAAGGGCTGAGAACTGGCCGTTGCCATCGACCGGGATGACCCTTCAGCCCCCTCTGCCGTCTGCGTGTAATAGCATAACCGGTAGCAATGAAAAATCCCGACGTCAATCGCTGAGATGGTGAAGACCGCCCCAAACCAGATTTGGGGTTGAAAAGGGCTTTGTCTGACACTACAAAGAAAAGAGGGCTTGGTGGGATTTCCACCCGTAACGACCCCTTGCCGCCAGAGGGGCGACACGCCTGTGGGGCAACCATCCGCAATGGAAAGGAACGCTCAAGAAATGGATGTTCTTCGTATCCTACTGGCCATTCTCCTGCCACCGTTAGGGGTGTTCCTTCAGGTGGGCATCGGCCTGCATTTCTGGCTCAATATCCTTCTTACCCTCCTGGGGTATGTCCCCGGCATTGTTCACGCCGTCTGGGTCATCGCAAAGAAGTAGCGACCGGGAATACGGCAATACAGCAGAATCCTGAAGGGAGAACGACGAATGGCATTTCAGGCAGCTCCCTGGCATTGGCTGGTGTTCGGCATGGTCCTGGTGATGGCAGAGATCTTCATGCCCAGCTTTACCGTATTCTGGTTCGGGTTGGGGGGGATCACGGTGGCGGTGTTTCTCTGGGTCCTGCCGTCCATGGCGTTCAGCTGGCAGTTGTTTATCTGGACGGTTGCCTCCGTCGTCTTCACCTTCTTATGGTTCAAATTTATCAAACCATTGATGATGGATCGCACAACGGCCGGAATCTCCAGGGAAGCCGTGATTGGCGAAAGCGGCCAGGTCATCCGGGCTCCCGAAGAGGGCAGACGCGGCGTGGTGCGGTTCTCTGCACCCCTTCTGGGTAACGATGAATGGATGTTTATCTGCGACGCCGCCGTCATGGTGGGAGACCGGGTGTTCGTGAAGGATGTGTCCGGCAACGCACTGATCGTGGAAAAGCGCCAGAACGATTGAGTCCTGTTCAGCAAAAAGGAGAATTGACTATGGAAGGCACCGTTGTTCTGATTTTTTTCTCGTTTCTGGTGTTGGTCACCATTGCTTTAGGCATCCGCATCGTTCCCCAGGGCAGCAAGCACGTGGTTCAGCGGCTGGGGAAATTCCACAAGACGCTTCCTCCGGGCCTCAACATCATCGTCCCCTATATCGACACCGTCGCCTATAAGGTCACCACCAAGGACATCGTCCTGGACATCCCTTCCCAAGAGGTCATCACCAGGGACAATGCCGTCATCATTGCCAACGCGGTGGCCTACATCAACATCATCTCCCCTGAAAAATCCGTTTACGGGGTGGAGGACTACCGATTGGCCATTCAGAACCTTGTCCAGACGTCCCTGCGATCCATTGTGGGGGAAATGGACCTGGACGATGCGCTGTCATCGAGGGACCAGATCAAGACGAAACTCAAGGAGGCCATTTCAGACGACATCGCCGACTGGGGCATTACCCTGAAAACCGTCGAAATCCAGGATATCAACCCATCCGACACCATGCAGAAGGCCATGGAGGAGCAGGCCGCCGCCGAGCGGGGGCGCCGGGCCACGGTGACCCGTGCGGACGGGGAAAAGGCCGCCGCCATCCTTGAAGCCGAAGGGCGGCTGGAGGCGTCCAAGCGCGATGCCCAGGCCAAGGTGGTTCTGGCCGAGGCCAGCCAGCGGGCCATTCAGAAAGTGGCCGAAGCCATTCAGAACCAGGAGATGCCAGTCATCTATCTTCTGGGAGAACGCTACATCGAGGCCATCAAAACCCTGTCGAATTCCGAGAATGCCAAGATGGTGGTGCTCCCGGCGGACATTCCGGCAGCGGTCAGGGGAATCATGAGCCGCTTGAACCCATGATCGGCGGGTGGCCTGATCCATTCGATACCACTGCCGCCCCCGACTTACGGATCCCCTCGGTTGTCGATTGGGTAAGACCGCCTGCGCATCGGATCCGGAATCGCTGCAGCCAGAATTACCGATGCTCTGCCGGGGACACCGGCGGGCGGAAAGAAAGGAGGGCCCATGCGCTGGAGGCAATTTTTCACACCGGTGCAATCCATCGATACCCGCCGCGCCAGGGAAATGATCGAAACCACCCCGACCGAGGGTCTTACCATCCTTGATGTTCGTCAACCGGGGGAATACGAAATCGGCCATCTGCCTGGGGCGCACCTGATCCCCCTGCCCGATCTGGGGGATCGGCTGGACGAACTCGATGCCGGCCGCCCCACGGTGGTCTACTGTGCGGTAGGGGGGCGAAGCCGAGTGGCGGCCCAGATGCTGGCAGGCAGGGGCTTCGACGCCGTCTTCAACATGGCCGGCGGGTTCAAGGCATGGAACGGCAATGCCGCGGTTGGTCTTGAAGAATCCGGAATGGCTCTCTTCACCGGACGGGAAACCCCGAGGGAAGCCCTGATCGTCGCTTATTCCCTGGAGCAGGGTCTGCAGGATTTCTACCTGTCCATGGTCCCCAACGTCGACAACGGTGACGTCAAAGCCCTGTTCGCCAAATTGGCCGATATCGAAATCAAGCATCAGGACCGTCTGTTCGAGACCTACACGCGCATTACCGATGCCCCCCTGTCTCGGGAGGCATTCGTGGAAAAGACCGTTGCGGAAGTGGTGGAGGGGGGCCTCACCACGGACGATTACATTCGCCTGTTTGCCCCCGACCTCGATTCACCCCAGGAGGTGATCGGCCTGGCCATGTCCATCGAGGCCCAAGCCCTGGATCTCTATCTTCGAGCCGCCAGGGCGTCCGCCGATGCCGACACCCGGCAACACTTCGTCCAGATCGCCGACGAGGAAAAGGCCCATCTTCAGCAGCTCGGAGAACTCATCGAACGGTTGACCTGAGAAATGGCGACTGTGAATCCCCAGCACCCGATAACCGGCACGATGGGGCAACCAACCTTTTCAAAAAGGAGGTAGTATGGGACGGCACCTGGTGCTGATCGGAGGCGGTCACGCCCACATGGTCACGTTGGCGAACATCCACCATGTCGTCAGCTTGGGCCACCGGGTGACGGTTATCGGGCCGTCGTCCTACCATTACTACTCGGGCATGGGGCCTGGGATGCTCGGGGGGACCTATCGTCCGGAAGACATCCGGTTCGCGACCCGCCGCGTGGTGGAATCCCGGGGCGGTCGATTTGTCAAGGGAAAGGCGGCGGCCATCGATCCAGAGAAAAGAAAAGTGATACTGGATACCGGTGAGTCGGTTTCCTACGATGTCCTCTCCGTCAACGCCGGCAGCTTCGTTCCGGAGGATATCGTCACCGCACCCGGCGACGCCGATGTCTATCGAACGAAGCCCATCGAAGGGTTGCTTACCGCTCGCGAGCGCCTTATAGAACGCTCATCTCGAGAAGATGTTCAGGTAGCCATCGTGGGCGGAGGGCCATCGGCTGCCGAGATAGCCGGCAACATCTGGCAGCTGTTAAAAGAATCGGGAGAGCGGATGCCGGCAATAACCGTTTTTGCCGGAAGCGGCCTGATGGCCACCTTTCCCGATGGGGTGCGGCGTCGAATCCGCCGGTCTCTGGTCCATCGCGGCATCCAAATCATCGACGGCGATCATGTCACCGACATCGACGATGGAACCGTGTCGACCCGGTCTGGAGGAAGCCACAGGGCGGACGTTATCTTCCTTGCGCTGGGAGTCAAGCCCTCTTCCATTTTCTCGCAATCCGGCCTGCCCACAGGGCCCGACGGGGGTCTTCGTGTGAACCGGTTCCTTCAGAGCACCCGGCATCCCGAGATTTTTGGTGGAGGCGACTGCATCCACTTCGAAGACCAACCCCTCGACAAAGTCGGTGTCTACGCGGTTCGAGAGAATCCGATTCTCTACCACAACCTTCTGGCGGCCCTTGACGGTTCAACGCTCAAAGCGTTCGACCCCGGAGGAGACTATCTTCTGATCTTCAACCTCGGGGGAGGTAAGGGCGTCCTCAGAAAACAATGGCTGACCTTTGGCGGAAAAACGGCATTCCTCATCAAAGACGCAATCGACCGCCGGTTCATGAAAAAATTCCAGGCTATTGAATGAAGCGCCCCCGGGATTGGGAATTGATTCCCCATCGGATTTGAGGTAAACTCTTCTTCCATCGACGATCGATCGATCTCTGAACCGTTCCTGTCACGCACCATAGAATCGAAGGCGGTTATTCATGGGCCAGGACTTCGTCAATGACTTGGTGAGCGCTCTGAAACGGGTATTTACACCCGACGGCCCTCGTCTCAGGGAAGTTCTCATCGTCAGCGGAATGCCCGAGGACAGCGAAAACCTCCGCTACCTCAATTTCAATCGGCAGGTCGTCATTGAAGACACCCGCACTCTGACCTATTCCGCGGTGGCGGTCATCAACAACCGCAGGATTCCCCAGTGGCGGCTGGCCGGCTACCGAAAATCCATCAGCCAGCTGATCTTCAGCAGCCGCTGGACCCGAAATCCTTTAGATCTCTTCCTGAACAGTCTCCGGTGCCACCCCGAGTTGATGGATGCCTTGTCTTCCGCCCCCTTCCGCTACACCCTTCTGGGCATCCTTGAAATCGAAGAAACCCAGGGCTCCGGTCTTTCCAAACGTCGATATCGCCACATCAGGCCGGTGGTGGCCGTTCCCGGCATTCCTCCTGACGCCCAGAAATCCATAACTGCCTTTGAGGCCGCCAACGACATCATGAAAACCAAGATCAGAGGCCTCCCTTTCTACCGCAAATCCCCCTGATGGGAGGAGTCGCCATCCCCCGACGGTTGCCGCTGTGTCGACGTCACCGAAGAAACCGCGATTGGCGGTCTTCGGTTGTGAAACGGACCTTTTAAAAATGGATTCATCGGGGAGAGCCCGGTGACGGATGGGGCCGACGGGCGCCTTCCGGCAGACAAATCCTCAGACGGCATCATCGAGGAGGGACTCACCATAATGATATGCTGTTTTCGGTCAGGTCTCCATCAGACAAGGGCCCCAGTAGTGTCGGGGATCATGGATGGCTCCACTTCTGTAAATCGCTTATTGACATTGGCCCGGCGTATTGGCGGTTTTCCTTCCAGACCGTTCCCCAATTCCGAAGCGGGCAACGCCTGCGCACCAGAGAAGGGCGATGGCCACACCGGCAAGAACGTCTGAAGGGTAATGAACCTGGAGATAGATGCGGGAGATGCCGACGGTGGCCGTCAACGCCGCGGCAACCGCACCGTACCATCCGGATCCTGTCCGTTGGCGCAATTGTCGGACGATCAAAAAAAGGCAAATACAAGCGGCTCCCACCTGGGCGGCATGACCGCTGGGAAACGACGGATCCGACGGCAGAGGAATCACCGGGGGAAACAAATTTGGGCGGGGTCTGTGAACCAGACGTTTAAGAGCAAAAACAGCCAACACGGCTCCACCGACCCCAATGGCCATTAGGCGGGCTTCCATCCGTCTTCCCGCACGAATCAGCATCGAGGCGATAACGATTGTCAACGGCGCAAGGACAGCCAGGGATCCCAGCCAGGTGATCATGACGAAGGCGACATCCAGAATCGGTCCCTTCCAACCGTTCATCCATGCCATCAGTTCCCTGTCGAAACGCACCCAGGAAATCACTGAAAGTGCCAGGAGGACTGCGGCTGCAGCGACCGAGATAGAAAATGCCCTGGGGCTCATGAGCCCCCCTGGGGGAATGTCAGAACGATGGCTGTTCATGACGGGTTCTTCGGGAATATGGAGGGACAGGGTTTACCGGGCAGTGGTAGCATGAAATCT
>JASFIA010000078.1:0-7954 GCA_050122915.1 Desulfobacterales bacterium
GGGCGACAAGACGCCGTTTAATACATGGTAAACACCGGGATAGGCGCCGGATTTTTCTATGGCGATCATGTCTCCAGGCTGTTCCACCACGCAGAGAAGGTCCTGCTGCCGGCCGGGATCGCTGCAAATCGGACACAGTTCGCCGTCGCTGAGGGCAAAACAGCGAGAGCACCGCCGGGTCCGTTCCCGGATATCCATGATGCTTCTGGCGAGGCGTTCCGTCTCCGCCTTCGGCCCCTTCAGCAGATGCATGGCCAGCCGTTCGGCCGTTTTTTCTCCGATGCCCGGGAGGCGAGAAATCTCTCTGATCAAGTTCCGGATAGACGGAGGATAATAATGCATCGTTTAGACGTCTCCACATGGGGGGCGGACGCGAATTGGACTAGAACAGGCCCGGAATGTTCATCCCGCCAGCGAGTTTGTTCATCTCGACGGTCATCATTTCGTGGGATTTGGTCAACGCATCGTTCACCGCTGCCAGAACCAGATCCTGAAGCATATCGACATCTTCTGGGTCTACCACCTCCTTGTCGATCGTAACCGACAGAATTTGCTGCCGGCCATTGGCCACAGCCTTGACCATGCCCCCGCCAGCCGACCCCTCGATGGTCTTAGCGGCCATTTCCTCTTGCATTTTCAACATCTTTGTTTGGAGCTTCTGGGCTTGTTTCATCATATTTTTCATGAATTCCTCCTAAATCAGCCTCCGGCAAGTGACTTCCCGGCAGCCGCATCAAGTCTCCGGGGGACCGAACACCTTGACGTCAATCACTTTTCCGTCAAACAGGTCGATGGTCTCGACCACCATCGGCTGCGAGAGCGCCTCCCCTTGGCGTTTACGTTTCTGCTTTTTTTTTTGGGCGGACGACTCTCCGCTCTTGTTTTTACCGTGAACTACCAGTTCAAGAGATTTGCCGAATTGCGTCATGCAGGCTTCGGTGATGGCTTCCAGATTCTCACGGCGCTTGATACGGCCGAGAATGTAGGGAGTCGCTTCGATTTCAATCTCCAGACGCCCATTGTCGATCGACAGAATGGACGCCGTCCGCAGATTGGGTGCCAGAGCCGGATATTTTTCGGCAAGGCACTCGCAGGCGCGGGTCCACAGTTGTTCGGGGGTCTGGGGACCGGCGGCAAGATACGCCGGCAGGCAGGCAGCCGCCGTTTCAGGCGGCGTATCGTTGTCCGGTGAAACGCTGATCATATCAGACGACACCGGTGGCAACGGGTTTTTGGCGACCGCTCCTGTGTCCGTAGATTTTTCCGATTCCGGGCCGACCATCCGGCTATCAAACAGGGAAGATTGAAGCTGATCCACTTTATCGATCAGTTCATCGATGGAGAGGACCGGGCGCATGCGGCAAAGTCGAATCAACACCAGTTCGAAAGCCAGTTTCGGATACGCCGAGCGCCGAATGGTGGCGTCTTCTTTGAAGAGAAGATCAAAAACCTGGTGAATGGAGGCCGCTGATCGGTCGGACAGGCGGCCCTCCAACATCTGGCGTTCGTCGGGCGGCAGATCGACAAGATCCCCGCCACCTTCAAGCTTTAGGATCAGCAGGTTTCGGAAGTGCGCCAAGAGATCGCCAAAGAGCTTTCTCAGGTCGTGGCCGCGATTGTGAAGAGAGTGAAGATGGCCAAGCAAAATTGAGAGCCGTCCGTCCATCAAAGCGTCTCCCATCTCGATGACCACTTGACGGTCAACGGCCCCGATGATCTCCACAACGTGGTCATGGGTAACGGGACCTTCCGAACAGGTCATTACCTGGTCCAGCAGGCTAAGGGCATCTCTAACGCTGCCGCCGGCTTCCTTGCCGATGAGCATCAGGCTTTCAGCCGGGATGTCGATGCCTTCGCTTTCGCAAAGGGATTTCATGTGACCGACAAGGGAAGCGAGAGGGACCCTTCGCATATCATATCGCTGGCATCGGGAATGGATGGTGACGGGCACCTTGTGAGGCTCTGTCGTGGCGAACAAAAACATGACGTGGACCGGGGGTTCTTCAAGAATCTTCAGCAGCGCATTGAAGGCCGCCGTGCTCAACATATGGACTTCATCAATAATATAGATCTTGAAGCGACCCGATACAGGGACGTAGCGGCTGTTTTCACGAAGTTCCCTCACCTGATCGACGCTGTTGTTCGACGCACCATCGATTTCGAATACATCGGCGGATCTTCCATCGGTGATTTCGAGGCAGGATGGGCAGGAATTACAGGGAAAAGGCGTGGGCCCCTCTTTGCAATTCATGGCCTTTGCAATGATTCTGGCTATCGTCGTCTTCCCGGTTCCTCTCGGACCCGACAGCAGAATCGCATGGGCCACACGGCCCGAACGGACAGCATTCTGCAGGGTAAGCGTGACGTGCTCCTGCCCGATCACCGCTTCAAAAACCTGAGGTCGATACTTCCTGGCAAGGACTATATACGCCATGGGCTTTAGTTGTGTCCTGGGTATCTCGTGAATGTGTCCGCTCCAAGAGCGGTCATAACAATCAATCAAAATAGTGAATGCGCCGGTAAACAACAAGAAAAAACTTTGATAACCGGCACGGACGGCGGCCACCGATTTTGGGCATCAAGGTACATCGGTTCCCCGCGGATCAAAGGGCACCTCTGGGAAATCCTGCCCCCAAAGCAGGCAGGAGTCAATCATCAAGAGGGTTTTGACCAGAGGAAACAGCCGGCAGGGCACCTGGCGTTGTCGATGCAGAATGTGGCGGAGAGAGAGGGATTCGAACCCTCGGTGCCGCTATAAACGGCACACACGATTTCCAGTCGTGCACCTTCAGCCAACTCGGTCATCTCTCCGAGGATCAACGATACTGCAGAAGTCTTCATTCCGGACTGCCGGTAATGGCGGAGAGGGTGGGATTCGAACCCACGATCCCGCTTTTGGCAGGATACTGCTTTTCGAGAGCAGGGCCTTCAGCCACTCGGCCACCTCTCCTGCAAGGCGATGAATACAAATGGTTTCGATAACCTGTTTTCCCGGCTCTGTCAACGGTCTATCGCCGAACCACTGGGTTTTTGCATACGGCACGCCTTTTCGGGTCGGTTTACGCCTTGAACAATGGCGGGCTTTTTAGTAAAGGGTCCCGCTACAGTAGCGTTGAGGTATTGGCGGAACAGTCGTCCTTCAGTGTTTCCCGACGGGGAAGCGGGCATAAATGACGCCCTTCCTGAGGGGCCAAAGCAGCGCCGGGCCCTTCCGTCCCTTCGTACCTGGGAAGATTTCCAGAACCCATCGGGGCATCGCCGAGACAGGTGGTTGGAATCTTAAATATTTTGTCTGAATCACAGGGAGTTATCCCATGGCGAATGTCAAGCCTTTTCGAGGCATCCGATACAGCGATTCCCATCTATCCGAATTGGGGAGCGTCACCACCCCCCCGTATGATGTCATCTCGGGATCTGAACAGGCGGCCTATTACGAGCGGCATCCACACAATATGATTCGGCTTATTCTGGCCCGGAAACACGATGGGGATTCCGACACCGACAATCCCCACACCCGGGCGGCCGATGATTTCACCCGCTGGCTGGAAGATGGGATTTTGGTCCAGGATGCGTCGCCGGCCTACTACCTGACCGCCGTTGATTTTACCCATCTCGGCCGAACGGTTACCCGCTTCGGCCTCATCGCCAAGGTCGAACTTGAACCCTTTGAAAAGGGGATCATCTTGCCCCACGAAGAAACCTATTCCGGCATCAAAACGGAACGCCTCGGTCTGATGAAAGCCTGTCACGCCAACCTCAGTCCCATCTTCTCCCTTTTTCATGATACTCACGACATCATGGCGAAGATGAAAAACGGCGTCGCCGCCGCAACACCTGCGGCCACTTTCAGAGATTCCGCAGGAGACCGCCATCGTTTCTGGCTCATCAAGGACGATCGTCTAATTTCACAAATTGAAAACGCCTTCGCCGACGAACGACTTTACATTGCCGACGGGCACCACCGATACGAGACAGCGCTGGCATACCGGGAATGGGCGGCAGGCCGGACCCCGGGGTTTCACCCGGAGCACCCCTCCAATTACATCATGATGTACCTGGCCAGCATGCAAGACCCCGGTATGGTGATATTGCCCGCCCATCGACTGGTCAGCGGGCTGAGCCAAGCAACATTGAACCGATTTTTAGACCGAGCGGAAACCTTGTTTCGGTTGGAGCCGATGCGTCTTGAGGCGTTCCCCGATGGGGGAATCGAAAGGATTCTGAGCAAGGACGCCGACAAGGAAATTCGCATCGGCGTGGTCACACGCCGGCAACGGGTGTTGATGAGGGCGCCGATTGAAGAGATTGCTGGCCAGTTGTCCGAAAAGCTGCCCGCCCCCCTTGCCACTTTGGATGTCAGCGTCCTCACTCACCTGGTTTTCGGCTCTTACCTGGGCATCCTGCCCGAGCACATGGACGATGTCGACCGCATCCGCTACACCAGTTCATCCACGTCGGCACTGACAGCGGTATCAGAGGGCCAGGTCGATGCGGCGTTTTTACTGAACCCTACCCGAATCGGACAAGTCCAGCGGATTGCCGAAGAGGGCCTGATCATGCCCAGAAAAACGACGTACTTCTCCCCCAAAGTGCTGACCGGTTGCGTCATCAATTCCCTGCGACCGGACTAAATTCAGCACCGCTGACAAAATAGGCCATAGCGACGATTGCCTCACCGAAGACTATGGGTGAAAAATCCGAACCATTTCGCTGGTGTATCGGCCATCCTCGGCATAGATTGTCAATGGCGGATCGACGACAACTGCCGGCCGTCCCCCCAGCACCCCTTCGACAACACAAAGTTTTGCCCCCTGCCCCTGCTGGGATTGGATCATGCGCAACCGCTTGGGCTCGACCCCTTCGCGCCTGAGGGCGGTCAGCACGTCGACGATGCGTTCGGCCGGGTAGAGGGTGAACAGCTTTCCGCCGCGCCGCAACAGTCGCCTGGCCCCTGCAGCGATATCGTCCACTGTCGCCGATATCTCATGGCGGGCAATGGCCCGTTGTTCGTCCGGGTTGATCCGACCGGAAGCTGACTTTCGGAAAGGCGGATTACTGACGACTCTGTCGAATAGGCCTCCCAGATCTTCCGGCCTTACGATCCTCAAATCTCGGCAACATACTGAAATGACCGATCCCAAGCCGTTCTTATCCACATTCAATGCGGCAATCTCTGACAACTCCGGCTGGATGTCTATCCCCCAGTACCGTGCACTGGGCTCTCTATGTGCCATGATGAGGGATATAATGCCGCAGCCCGTTCCCATGTCCAGCACTCGTTCCCCGGAGCATTTCCGGGCATGCCAAGCCAGAATCACCGCATCCAGTGAATAGCGGTATCCGGTCCTGCTTTGCCAGACGGTCAACTGGCCGTTGAAAAAGGCGTCCGCGGTGAGCGTTGACGGAAGGTCAGCGGATGGGCCCGACCTTGAAGGTGATTTCAGACACGACTGATTTTCCGACGGCATCATTCAACTTCCGAATAATATCTTCTTTTTTGAATCGAAGCTCCTGGATCCAGACCGAGCTGGATACGTTTACCAGCAATAACTGCTGGCGGAAAGCCGCGGGCAGCGTGTTTGCGGCAACGTCCATTTCAACCACATGGGGCCATAGCGCTACAATCGACTCCATATTAATGGCAGAGCCAGAGTGGCATTGCAACAGGATATCTTTCACCACATTTCCGATCGGGGTCGGCTGTCTTTTATTTGAGGTCACCGGTCAGTCTCCATGGTCTCCGAAGCTTTGAACAAAAAGCGTTCGAGAATGCCGATTCGCCGGAAGAGCATCGTGGTTAAGGTCGATAGAGACCATGAGCAATCGACGGAGGCATCCTCTGGATGTGTTGTCATTCAAATGGCATTCTCTTAGCACCTTTAGATCTTCACCATCAACTGCGGGGGGGAGTTACCAGCTTCCGATTCAGTCACCGTTACCGTTCGAGTCGCCGGCAATCCCCGGCACAAGGATGCGCCTATGAGCCCATTTGGATAGGAAACGCATGCCGATATCGGCATTTCGTGACTGTGATTACGGACCGCAGCAGAGCGATTAGGAACGGTTACCGCACATCGGGTCCTTGATTCTTTCACAACTACATATTAGACTTTAGAGAACCATCGCCAAACGGCAGGGCGGCAGATCGCTTCATCACAGCGATTGTTTCCGCTCGAATAGATCCAAGAAACCCTCGAGACAAGATATGGAAACCACAACATGAGCTGGGATTGGGACAAATTGAAGGATCAGCAGGACAGTCGGGGTATCAAACCCCCTCAGGTCGACGAATTGCTGCAATCCATTCGAAAAATTAAATTGCCCGGTGGACCGCTACTTTTGATCGCCGTTCTCGCTATCGTCGTGATTGCCACGTCGATCTACACCGTCCAGGTAGAGGAGGTTGGCGTCGTTCAGCGATTCGGAAAGTTCGTGCGAATCACGCAGCCAGGACTGAGATTCAAGCTACCCTTCGGGGTTGAAACGGTCCGAAACGTAAAAGTCAGGTTGGTGCTGAAAGAAGAATTCGGGGTAACGTCAGACAGGGCCTCGGGGCGGGGGCGGTTTGCGGGCCCCAGCGAAAACAACAACGAGACCCTGATGCTTACGGGTGACCTGAATGTCGCCATCGTACCATGGATTGTTCAGTACCGAATCAAAGACCCCTACCAATATCTATTCAAGGTACAGGATGTAACGCGCTTGTTGAGGGATATGTCCGAGGCATCGATGCGATTGGTGGTGGGCGACAGAAGTATTAATGAGGTGATCACCAAGCGGGATGCCATCGCCGTCGAAGCTCGAAATGTCCTTCAGGAAGAGTTGGATGCCGCCGAATCCGGCATTCAAATCGTCACGATAGAAATGAAGCGGACCAACGTACCGGTGCCGGTGCAGCCTTCGTTCAATGAGGTCAATCAAGCAGTTCAGGAAAAGGAGCAGCTTATTTATCAGGCCCGGGAAGACTATAACAAGGCAATCCCTGCCGCCAAGGGCGAGGCGGATCGTGTCATCAAATCGGCAGAAGGATATGGTTTGGACCGCATCAACCGGGCAAAAGGTGATGCCGCACGATTTACATCTATATATTCGGAATACAGCAAAGCGCCCGACGTCACCCGACGACGAATGTATCTTGAAACCATCAAAGAAGTATTACCCAAATTGGGCAATAAGTTCATCATCGACTCGGAGCAGAACAATCTGCTCCCGTTGCTTAACATTGGACAGCAACCGATTCAGCTAAAGAGTGGTGGAACCGAATGAAAAACAGCCTTCCCGTTATCGTAATTGTTGTGGCAGTCCTTATCGCAGGACTATACTCCTCGGCGATCATTATCGACGAAACCGAACAAGTGGTCATCACCCGTTTCGGTAAAATCGTCCGAGACCCCATTACGGACCCGGGTCTCCAATTCAAACTGCCGATCGTGGATAGTGTGAATCGATTTCCAAAAAATCTTCAGCAGTGGGATGGTGATCCCGGCCAAATTCCAACCTTGGACAAAACGTTCATATGGGTGGATGCCTTTGCCCGATGGAAAATCGTTGATCCGATCAAATTCCTCGAAACCATACGAACGCCATTCAATGCCAAAGCCCGTCTGGATGACATTATCGATCCGGCAGTGCGGAATTTTGTTACCTCCTTTCGCCTTATCGAAACAGTGCGCAAGAGCAGCCGTGAGTTAGACACGTTTGAAGTGGGCATTTCGGATAGCGAGGATGCCGAGCAATCGAGACGTGTGCCTCTGTTTTCCATCTCTACGGGCCGCGAAAAGATAATGGACGGCATCCTTAACCAAGCCCAACCCAAACTGGACAAGTTCGGAATCGAACTGGTCGATGTGAAAATCAAACGGATCAATTATGTCGATCAGGTGAGGGAGTCCGTTTACAATCGGATGATTGCAGAGCGCAAGCAGATTGCGGAAAAATTCCGATCGGAAGGAAA
>JASFIA010000079.1:0-7945 GCA_050122915.1 Desulfobacterales bacterium
CGGACAGGAACACACGCTGGAGCAACCTCCTGGCGACCTTCAGACGGTTTGAAAGCCTCGAAATCCCGGGTGCCAGGGTCCGGGCCGAAAGCGGTGAGGCGTTTAAGGAGACAGTCACCGACGGGGAGGGCTATTTCTGCGTCGTTCTTCGATTCGATCCGCCTTTGTCGACAACCGGCGTCTGGCACCCTGTCCATGTGGAACTGTTGGACAGACCCCATCCCCGCCATGGCCCAGTCACGGCAACCGGTCAGGTGGTGGTGCCTTCACCGACAAGCGACTTTGGCATCATCAGCGACATCGACGACACCATCATTGAAACCCATACGACGAGCCTGGCCAAGATGGCGAAGATGACATTTCTGCACAACGCCAGAACTCGCCTGCCTTTCAAGGGCGTGGCTGCCTTCTACCGGGCACTTCACAATGGTTTGGGCGGGGGGGCGGCCAATCCCTTTTTCTATGTCTCTCGAAGCCCTTGGAATCTTTACGATCTGATCGAAGATTTCATCACTGTGCACCACATCCCTCCCGGCCCCCTGTTTCTGAGAGATCTCAGCATGGAGCACGCCAAGGGAGATTCGGAACGCCCCTTCGATTATAAGCGATCCCGCATAGGAACCCTGTTGTCCACCTATCCGGATCTCCCCTTCATCCTGATAGGCGACAGCGGCCAGAACGATCCGGAAATCTACCGGTGGATCGTAAACGACTTCCCAGGTCGCATCCTTGCCGTCTACATTCGTGACGTAACATCCCATACACGCGATGCCCGGGTCATGACCATCGCGAAAGACCTCACCGGCCAAGGGGTTGAGATGGTTTTGTCCGACCATACAGAAGCCCCGGCCATGCACGCGGCTCGGAATGGGTGGATCAACCCCGGGGCACTTCCGGAGATCCGGCGGGAAAAAACCTGGGGCAAAGCTTCCGGATCCGATCGACCGACTTCTCGATGAAGCGCACTTGGCGAATTGCCAGTGATCCGCAAAATGTCACCATGGAGATCATGCCATGATCGAAGGTCGAGCCCCATTTCTCGAACCGGAGATGTGGGGCTTTTGATTGGCCATTGGTTGCTGCAAAACCACTGTTTTGTTGTCTGAACCACCCTATTGACTTGCTGCTCAAATCGACTGTCGGCTTCTCTCCTCCTGAAAGCCCACAGATAAACAACTTCTGACCTAAAGTCGCCTTCTTTTTCTATGGGACAACGCCTGATGACGACGGATTCCTGTCCGTTTGTACAACCCTAAAGGCATCGACGGATGTTACCGATCAAGTGAATAATCGATCAATGGGGTCATTGTACCCGGCAACGGTAGAAGTTAGGGGGCAAAGTCGGGGGCAGGTATTGAAGATCGCCGCACGACTGCTTGAAAAGAGCCCTGTCGACATCGAAAGCGAGGACCTACGCCAGCTCCGCCGTAACAAAACCTGGGCAACGGTCGCGCTGTTGGCAACGACAATGGCCGCAGGGGTTGCCCTTTTTCAATGGCAAGTCGCCGAACGGCGGGCCGACCAACTGGAAGCTGACGCTCTCCGGGCCAGATCCAGTGAACTTGCGGCGTCCGGCAGGGCCCTGGCCACTTCCCGTACCCCGGACACTGCGATCGTCCTCGCCCGGCACGCCTTGGCAGCGGACGGCGGTTCGGTTGCAAATTTCGAGAGAGGCTGCGAGGAGAGTTACCGGATCTGGAGCGAGGGGCTTAGGGGATCTCCATCGACAGGCGCGGTCGCATCCGATTTTGTCCAGGAACTGCGAACCCGAGTATTTGGCGACTGATACCGCCGCCATTGGACCAGACCGCAATTTAGGTAAGATAGCCGCCACGGGCTTCGACTCACGGACGGTTGTCTTATGTCGCCTTGGTGGTAACAATCAGAGGGCAGGATCGAAGTCAATTCCCTCATGAGGGCGTTGCGCCGGCCCGGCGGGAACAGTATCACGGACACACCAACGGGAGGGGCATGCCCGAAACTGAAAAACCAATGATCTCTTGTAGAGCCGTCCCTGACTTTCAGAAACCGATATGCGGGTTTGAGGTAAACGCCTGCCGGTGGCACTCTAATCCGTGTCGGAATAAAGGTCGCCAAAAGGAATTTTCTCTCCAGGGCGCCAGATCACGAAATCAGAGCCGGTGAGAAAATCTCCCTGCTTCACGCTCCCTTCCACCCAGACAATGCGCGTATGGCATTCATCAACACGCCGGCCCAGAATTCGCATCCTTTTGACCAAAGCCTTTTCCGCCGTTTCCCGGCTCCTGTGTACCGAGATGACCTCTTTCTTCGGTTTCGAGTGATTATAATCGTCGTATATTAGCGCGAACATAGCCACCTCCTTCCTTCAGGCATGATGAGCCACGTGCCGTCACCGAGGTCAACCTAGCCGACAGCCCCCGGGCTTGCTCGGCCAAAAGCGATTGGAACCTGTCCAGTAAAACCAGAAAGGCTATGATCGGAATCCCCATCCCGTCGGAAGCGCCCGGGAACGCGTCGGGCTTTTCGGCCAAAAAGGTGTCCGTAGAACCCGTGCCGTCCAGCACCAGGGCGATTCTTGCACTGACCGCCTGGCTCCGTCCGATCAGCTGTCGTCCCAGTTCCCGACCGTATTCATGGAACCCCGGCATGGTGATCTAGAATCGGTCGGTATTCGGGAGACCGACTTCTTTCAGGCAACTCGGTTCAGGCCTCAAGGAGCCGCAGCAGATGTCGGCAATGCCTGAAAAAGAGACCTGGCTCATAGACAGCTCCCCCCCGACGCGTCCCGGGTCTCAAAGGACCCTGAATTGACCCTTCGGAAGCCCCCAAAGCGCCGTTCGGGGCCTTCATCGGAAAAAGTGCCGGACATGGCAATCAGCCGGTTTCAAGAGGGAACATACTCAGAGGCGTTCTTCCTCACAACTCCCGGCTGAGCCCCTGATAGCCCCTCGATACCATCGACAATCGTGACCAATGCCCGCGTAAAGGCGAGTTCACCCTCCTCCAATAATTGCATACGACCTAAATCGCCGTTTTGAACGACCTCCGGCTCCAAGGGCAGGCATCCGAGGAACCTGAGGTTTTCCTTGCGGGCGGCGGCCAGCCCACCATTTGATTTGAACAGATCGATCACTGTGCCGCAGCAGGGGCATTTCAGCCCGCTCATGTTTTCCACCAAACCGAGAATGTCCATCGCGACCTGCCGGCAAAAATGAATGGATTTCCTCACATCGGCCAATGCTATTTCCTGGGGTGTGGTCACGATCAGTGCTTTGGCATCCGGTATCGTCTGGGCCACGGTCAGGGGTTCGTCGCCCGTGCCGGGAGGCGAATCGATGATCAGATAATCCAGGCGGCCCCACTCGATATCGGCAATGAACTGACGAATCGCCGCCCCTTTGAGGGGACCTCTCCAAATGGTGGCCGCGTCCTTCCCGCCGGTAAGGGTCTCGATCGATACGACGTCCATATTCGGAAGATACTTGACCGGTAAAATCTTTCCTTCCCCATCGCAAGCGCAGAGTTTCCCCGTGATTCCCAGCAGGCGTGCGATGCTGGGTCCGTGGAGGTCCACATCCATTAGCCCCACCCGATATTGCCTCTTGGCCAACGCTACGGACAAGTAAGCCGCAACACTGCTTTTCCCGACACCGCCTTTGCCGCTCATTACGAGGATTTTGTTGTTGATTTGCCCCAACCGGCGGCGAATGGCTCCGCGCTGCACTTCCAGCTGCGCTTTTCGGTTTTCGGTCTTTCTGTTGACCGTCTTCTTCTCCACTGGATGCCGCCTTTCCCTTTCGACAGTGCTCAGAAAATGCAGACCATCCCTCGTTTGCATGCCGAATCATGATCGATCATGCCGATTCCAGCTCTCTTCGTCCGGCCATATCCACCATGATTCGTTCCCGTTTTTTATCGATGCCCAAAGCTTTCCGCTTCATGTCGATGTGCGCGATCATCTTGCGGGCATGTTTGACCGGATCGATCTCAAGATCCCACATCCCGCCGTAGAGCTTTTCAAACTCTTCAAAAAGGTAGTTCTGAAACACCGGCGCACCGGTCACGGGCAGGCCCACGCCGAATACGGTATAGACGCCCGAGGCAACGAAATAGTGTCCGATGCTGATCGCCTTCTCGCTCATCCATTCCGGAGCGCTGCCTGCGGCCGGCAGATCGCTGATGTCGCTTCCCAGCCCCCCGGCCTTGACCACTTCCGTCGCCGCCAGAAGGATGCGGCTGTTGTCCACGCATGAGCCCAGGTGAAGCACCGGCGGGCACCCCACGGTCTCACAGACTTCGGCAAGCCCCGGACCGCAATGGACCGCGGCCGACTCCGGCGTCAACAGGCCTTCCATGGCGCAGGCGATCCCGTTGCAGCCCGTTGTCAGAACGATCACATCGTTTTTGATAAGCTCCTTCACCACCGTGATATGGCCGTCGTTGTGCCGGGTCCTGGCGTTGTTGCAGCCGACGACGCCGGCGATGCCCCGGATGCGGCCGTTGATGATATTGTCGTTCAATGTTTCATAGGAGCCCCGGAATATCCCCCCCAAATGGTATTGAATCGATTCAACCCCGAAGCCCGCCACCTGATATCCCTTCTGGGGGGGAATCATGACATCGGCTCCCCGGTGCTCGAAATTGTCGATGGCTATCTTGACGATCCGTTTGGCATCCTCAGCAGCATGGTGTTCGTCGAATTCGATGTGGATGACGTTTTCCTGTTCCATCCTGGCGATGGGATGGGTCGTGATGATTTTGGTGTGGAAGCATTTGGCGACATTGGCGACATTTTGAAAAATGCACTGGATATCCACCACCATTGCATCGCAGGCCCCGGTGATGATGGCCAGTTCCTGCTGCAAAAACGTTCCGCACAGGGGCACCCCGTGGCGCTGGAGAATCTCGTTGGCCGTGCAGCAGATACCCGACAACTGGATGCCTTTGGCCCCTTTTGATTTGGCGTAATCGATCATTTCGGGGGTCTGCGACGCTGCCACGATCATCTCGGAGAGGATCGGTTCATGTCCGTGAATCACCACGTTTACATGGTCCTCTTTCAGGACGCCGAGATTCGCCTCCGACTGCACCGGGTATGGGGTTCCAAAAAGCACGTCCTGCAGATCCGTTGCCAGCATCGATCCCCCCCAGCCGTCTGCGATAGCGGCCCGGGTACCCTGCTTCATGAGGTTTTTATAGTCCTGGTCAACACCGATGTGGGTGCGGTGCATGATTTCGACGATCTCCCGGTCGATGTTCCTCGGCGCAACCCCGGTTTTCTTCCATTTTTCGTACAGCGGCTTCGGTGCACGCTTCAAATAGAGCAGTTCGCCCTCGCTCTTTCCCCATTCGGCAATGGCTTTTTCCGCCACT
The DNA here is from genome assembly GCA_050122915.1 of Desulfobacterales bacterium. Classification (GTDB taxonomy): domain Bacteria; phylum Desulfobacterota; class Desulfobacteria; order Desulfobacterales; family UBA5852; genus CALNZV01. Next base: position 5,356 of record JASFIA010000079.1, read on the forward strand.
TCCAACGCAATTTCGTCGATGTTTCGGTCCAATGTCGCGCCATCGACCTCGACTGTGGTGGGGACATCAAATAACGGTGCGATGGAAAGCAGTTTTCTGGTGTCCTTCACGGTGTAGTCTTCGGATTCCTTGCGCGCGACCGACAGAAAGACTTCGGCGACACAACGACCGTGGTCCGAGTGGGCGGCCGCCCCGCCGGCGATCATGCGGATAAAATTCCGGGCTGCAATGGTATTGGCGGTGGCGCCGCACAACCCCTTGCGCGCATCTTCCCCCTCGATCCCGGCTTTGGGCAGCGGGAGTCGGCACGGCCCCATGCCGCAATTTTTACAGCACGTGCCCTGTGTACCGATGTTGCACGCTTTCATGCTCATCGCCCGATCAAAGACGGTTTCGATGTCCAGATCCTGTGCCCGCCGGATCATCTGCTGTGTGGCACCGTCGATGGAGGCCTGTTCCGGATCGGCCAGTTTCTTGGACTCGACTGTTTTCCCCTCTTTCATCCTTTACCTCCCTTTGATTGGTGCGGTCGGAAATCGCATCGTAATCCTTAAGACGATGGTTTATTGGACGCGACTGGTTTTCTGAAAACCAGGAAACTGCATAGCTTGCAGACATCGAAGCCGGGATAGGTTTCTCCGGTCCGCGGAAAGGATACCCCCCCGTCCCGAACGGTCCTCTCCAGCATCCACCTGACGGTGGTCTCCAGTTGATCGCCGGGCCAGACCCAATTGATTTCTCCCTGTTCCGTCTTTCCCGCCGTCTTGCTGCTGCTGCACATCGGCGTGATGTTCGGCGCTTCAGCAAGCTGACAGAGGACGCATCCGTGGCATATCGACGAATTCATGGTCATGGTCATCGTAAAGGGATGGGTGTCGTGGGCCGTGCACCAGTCATTTCCGAGATGGTAGGCCTGCAGCACGTCGCTGACTCCGTGGACGACATCCGGTTCATAGGGTGCGTTGTGCAGGGGGGCCGTGGCAAAGGCGAGCAACCCTTCCGGCAGCCGCTTTTTGGTCTCGACAAACCGCTTTGCCTGGCTCCAGTTCCTTGTGTACTTTAGATGGCTCTTGATCTCGGCGTCGTCCAAGGCTTTCCACCCCATAACGTACTTGGCGTTGGAGCAACCGAGTTTTTCCTTGGTGCCTAGCAATATGTCGCCGCGCTGCCTGGACGCAGCAACATAATGGCAGAACGTATAGGGATGAAGCGCTGTTTTGTAGTCCGTGGTATTTTTGAAATTCTCCAGATCGACCTCTGAAAAGAAGTATTTTACCGCCACGGGATAGTATTTCATTTTCAAGAGATTGCGCAGGCTGAACACGATATCCGAGGGGCTGAGACGGCCTCCGTTTTGCTCAGCGTTTTCTAGGAGAGACCCTGCAAGCACCACATCGTCCAAGTAGTCGGCCGTATCGATTGTTTTGGACGGCCCCTTCGGCGGACCCGTTTGCGTATGCGGCATTTTATGCCCCCCTCCTGTAGTTGTCTGTGCTTTCGACACTTGTAGCGCTCTCTTTCTTCTCGGTCGCTTCCGGGGATTGTATGCCTTTCTCCGCAGGGTCATCGGGCGCATTGTCGGGTATCGACCTCAGCATCCTGCCGGCTGCGACAGGTATGTGAACCGCATTGACTCCTCGCCGATCCGGTTCCGTCTCATCTCGGTATGATTGCAGGGCCTTTTTCCTACTGTCGCGTCATGACGCCGCCACATTTCGAACACGGCTTCTGCATGCACGGTATCCCACGTTTGTGCGGTTCCCGATGTCCGCATTGGGAGCAAACACAAACGCCCTCCGTCTCCGCGACAGCAGATCTGCCCATGCCGTTCGACCGCCGTCCGCCCCGACCTTGACCGCCTTGGCCGCGCCCATCAGGGGAGCCTGTTTCACTGCGGTGGCGTTTACCCATGAGAACCCCTCCTTGTTTAGATGCCAGCAACAGACGAACGACCCTTTGCGAGGGCATATCAACGGGTAACGGTCTCGCTTTTCCACTGGGGAAGAGCTTCGATTCTGAATTCCACGACAACCATCCTCCGGGCAACGTCCAAGACAAGGGTCATTCGGTTGTGCCGGGCTGATTATGCGTCCGTCACTGTCCGTCATCCATCCGTATTGGATGTCCACAACTCAAAAGAGCATTCGTCGTGCCAAGAGGAAGCCAATACCCATTATTTTTTTATCTAATTGTTATTATTTTTAATTTTTTATAATAGGGACATCCGAACACCCCCTTTATCATCGCAGAAAAGCGACACAATATGAAATAATGGTAGCAGCAATGCGACTCTAATGCAGGCAGACGACGACCATCCGCAGTGCCTCGATAGCCAACGTCTGCCGGCAGCCGTCTTTACGCGGACTGGGTGGCGAGTTTTGGCCGGCAGGAGAGCCGATGCCCATGGGTCAACCCGATCCATACCGGAGGATTCTGCTTAACCGCAAAGTGCAAAAGGGCGGTTCCTCTCCATCAACCAGCCGATGGGCCTTTTTTCATAATCCCATCGGTGGACCGTCTACTCCTCACCCCCTTTAGGCTTTGGGAGGTGGATTTCTCCGTGACAGTCTGTCGGTCGGAACGGTGTCTC
>JASFIA010000080.1:0-7906 GCA_050122915.1 Desulfobacterales bacterium
CACGTGAGATATGCCGAGTTTGCTGACGACCTTGTCCGCCGGAAACCGAGACAGGTTCTCACCCTGAAACGTCAACCGCGAATCGGCGGAAATCGGTACGAGTCCTGAAATAGCCCTGAGCGTGGTGCTTTTACCGGCCCCATTGGCCCCGATGATGGTCACAATCTCTCCCTCGTTGATAACCAGATCGATGCCGTGAAGGGCACGGATGTTCCCGTAACTGACGCTCAAATTCTCGATGATCAGCATTATGTCTCCACCATGTCTTTTCCCAGATAAGCCTCAATCACCTGAGGATGGTTCTGAATGTCCTCGGGAGTGCCCTCGGCGATAGCCTCCCCGAAAACGAGGCACTGAATCCGTTCACAGAGTTCCATGACAAATTTGAGTCGATGCTCGATCAAGAAAATGGCCAGTCCCAGTTTTCGATGGATGGAACGAATGACCTCCATGATCTGAACGAGTTCTTCAGGCGTCATGCCCACAGTGGGCTCGTCGAGAAAGAGAACTTTGGGTTCGATGGCCAGTGCCCGGGCCATTTCCACCCGGCGCTGGGCCCCGTAAGGCAGATTCACCACCAACTGGTCCGCCAGGTGGTCGATTCCTAAAAGCTGCAGCAATTCCATGGATCTGGCTTTGCTTTCGGCTTCTTCCCTGTTTCGGCGAGGCGAATCCAGAAAGGCCCCCCACAAGCCATAGGTCAACTTGGAATACCGGGCAAGTTTGACATGCTCCAGAACCGTCATGTGTCTCCAAAGCCGCAAATCCTGAAAGGTGCGGCCGATGCCCTTGGCAGCGATCTGATTTGGAGGCAGCCCGAGAATCGACTCTCCTTCGAAGGATATGGTTCCTTTGGTAGGGGCATAGATGCCGGTAATCAGATTGAATATGGTGGTCTTTCCGGCGCCGTTGGGACCGATGAGTCCACGGATCTGTCCTGTCTCAATGGATAGATTGAAGTCATGAACCGCCCTCAGCCCACCGAAAAAGTGGGTCATACCCTCCACCTGAAGCAATGCCATCCTAAACCTCCTCGCCTTTGGGTCCCTTGGGTTGAAGGATCTTTCGAACATCAAACTCCCGAAAGGCGATCAATCCGGTAGGTCGATAGATCATGACCAAAATAAGCAGCAGAGGAATCACGATCCATTTGAATATTTCGAGGGGTCTCAGGGCCTCCCCCAGCAAGCTTATGGATACCGCACCGACAATGGAGCCGACCACTGAATTGAGCCCGCCGAAATAAACCATGGCGAGAACCTCCGCCAGCTTTTGAATACCGAACATGGCCGGGTTCACGTATCGAAGGACGTGAGCCAATAATCCACCGGCCATCCCCGCCCAGAAAGCGCCGAACATGAAGGCGATCATTTTTGTCTTTCGTGTGTTTACGGTCATGGCTTCCGCAGCGGATTCATCATCCCGCACGGCATTCAGCGCCTTTCCCATGGTCGACGTGACAAAATTATTGATGGCCCAGATTCCCAAAACCACCGTGCAAAAAATAACGGGAAGCGTGGCCCAGTCCGGCTGGCTCGATATGCCTCTGGCCCCACCCAAGGCCTGCACATTCTCGAACAGGCTCTTCACGATGAATAGAAATGCCAGACTGATAATGGCCAAATAGTCACCCCGGGTCTTAAAAGAGGGTATCGCCACAATCAACGCACCCAGGGCCGCCATGATGCCGCCGAAAATGAGGGCCGCCGGGAAGGTGATATAAGCCATCGAAAACCCTACCTTGGCGGCACCCAGGACCTTGTCGTCCACGAACAGGCCGACGGTGAACACTGAAGACATATAGGCACCGATGGCCATGAATCCCGGGTGGGAGCATGAGAACTCCCCCATGTAGCCGTTGATGATGTTAAGGCTCAAAGTGAATAGGACCGCTACCAGCATCAGCTTGAGAGTGATCAGTCGGTAATCGCTCATGGTGGTCCACAAATGAAGCACGGCATACAGGATCGCCAGATGAACAAGGGCCGACAGCAGTAACGAGGACCGATGAAGCCCAAGGGCGACTCGGTTGGCAAAGCCAGCCGACGCTCTCGATACCAGGGTCATGGGCAGCAGATAAATCAGCCCGAAGTAAATCAGGGACAAGGGGATCTGCATGAGGCTGATGGCATCGAAATCCGCACTCTTGAATATCATGTTCACCAACCCGGCGATCACTTTGAAAATGGTCACGATGCCGAACATCACGGGCATTTTGGGAAGACCCAAAACATCTGAAAGCCCTTCTCCTACGGCCTTTTCAATAGCAACGCAGGCCAGCATGCCAAGCAGAAAGCCCAGCATCGGAACCGGAGCGAAAAACCGCCTGATCACACCCTGTTCCCCCAGTGAAGACGCATTTGTCGTTGGTGTTGCCATTCGGGAATATCCTGTTTTATCGTCGATTTTCGATCGATCACAGCCTGAGTTTGGCGCTGTAGACCTCTCCAAACAGACCATGGGGGCGAAAAATCAAAATGAGAAGCACAATGGAATAGGCGATGAGATCCCGCAGATTGGAACCGATGTTCAACTCGAACAGTCGGTTCATGATCTGAATGGCCGGTACCGTCATGATTTCGATGAATCCCAGCATGAATCCGGCGATGCAAGCGCCCAAGATGGACCCTCTCCCCCCAAGAATCGCGGCAACGAATGCTTTCCACCCAAGGCTGACCCCCATGTATGGATCTAAAACGGGATACGCCAGACCGAAGAGAATGCCTGCCGCTGCCGCCAGCGCGGACCCAATGGCAAACGTCATGGCGGCAATCGTATTGAGAGGAACCCCGACCAGAGGGACCACGACAAAATCATAGGCCATGGCTCTCATGGCCATCCCCCACTTGGACCGGGTCACGAATTGGTGCAGTGCCGTCATCAGGGCCAGAGACACCAGAACGATCATAATCTTCTTGTTGGTGATGAACACACCCCCGACGTTGTAGGTGTGGGACTCTATCAACTGGGGAAACTTCAGCCGCTGGCCTCCGAGAAACAGAATGTTGGACGTTTCCAGGATGATGCCGATCATAAGCCCCGTGATGGCAGCCGATGCCCGGGGCGCGTTCCGCAGGGGTCGGTAACCAATCCGCTCCACGATGACACCGACCAGAGCGGTGAGCATCATCGATGCCAGAATGGTGATCACCAGTATTATCCAACCCGGCAGCGCCGCTCCTGCCCCGGCGCCGAAGACGGCAATCAAACCGGTGGCCACAAAGAGGCCGATGTAGGCACCCACCATGAAGATATCGCCATGGGCGAAATTGAACAGCATGAGGATGCTGTAGACCATTGAATACCCCAAAGCAATCAACGCATAAAAGCTTCCCCACTGCAGGGCATTCACCAGATTTTGGATGATAAAGTTAACGGTCATTCAACTCGCTCCCGAGGATAAAGCAAAGGGCCCGGGAGGGCGTTTATCCCGGGCCCTTGTTGAGGGGTACCAACCGGCTGACAATAAGTCCTGACCGGCATTTCGAATCTCAATCCTCAAATCACTTCGGACAAACCGATTTATGGAAAGCGAATTGACCGTTGTCATCGATCTTGACGACCACGGCGCATTTCTCGGGGTCACCCTCGGGAGTGAATGTCATCCCGCCGGTGATGCCCGGGAAATTTTTGATGGAGGCCAAGGCATCCTTGACCTTGGTCCGGTCGGCGGCGATATCTCCGGAAAGTCCGCCGGTGTCTTTGATGGCCTGCAGCATCAATCCCAGAGAATCCCAGGTCAGGGCGGCTACATCATCGGGGGTCTTGCCGTAGGCGGCGGTGTATTCGTCGATGAAGGTCTTGGTCTCGCCCTTTGCTCCGGCCGCAGCGTAGTGGGTCGAAAAGAAGTAGCCCTTGCAGTCATCGCCGCAGAGGCCCATCAGGTCGCCGCCTCCCCATGAATCGGAGCCGAGGATGGGTTTGGTCCAGCCCATCTCTTTTGCGGCCCTGATGATCAAAGGCACCTCTGAGTAATACTGGGGAACGAAAAGGACGTCCGCGCCGGAAGCGACGATATTGGTCATTTGAGCTGAGAAGTCCTTGTCACCGGTGGTGAAGGACTCGAAAGCCACCACCGAGCCGGCTCCATGAATGCCTTCGAAAGCCTCCTTGAAGAATTCGGCAAGCCCCTTGGGGTAATCGGCAGCGATGTCGTAGAGGACGGCCGCCTTCTTTGCGCCGAGCTCTTCGGTGGCGAAGTTGGCGGATACCGGTCCCTGAAATGGATCCAGAAAGCAGCCGCGGAAAACGTATGGGCGGTCCAGGGTGGTGTTGGGGTTGGTGGACCAGGGGCTGATCATCGGGGTGCCGTAGTTGTTGGCAACTTCTCCTGCCGGTACGGCCTGACTGGAGGATTGGGGACCGATTATGCCAAGCACCTCTTCTTCGGTGATCAGTTTGGTATTGACCTTGACGGCCGACTCCGCCTTGTATTCGTTGTCTTCGTAGACAAAGTTCAGTTGGTAAGTCTTGCCGCCGACATCGATGGTAGGCATCTTCTTGACGTACATTTCAGCTGCATTCTTGGAGGATGCTCCGACGTCGGGGTTATCTCCGGTAAGGGGTATGTTGAATCCAATAGTGATCACATCGTCCTTCGACCATGCGCCAGGCGCCAAGGCCAGGCAGAGAATCAGTACAACAGCCAGAATTCCGAAACCTTTTCGCATCACAACCTCCTTTGTTTCCATCCTCCGAGACGGAGTGGTTAGGGGTAACAAGGCAAGCTCAGGCGGGCTATTCACTTTTGAGCATGGCTATTTAGCACGGCCCCGGGGAATTATCAATATCTAACTCCGGCCGGATCCGTTGGATTCAATTCGGTTTTCAGTGAGAGACGACAACGGTTCGTGGCTTACAGGGGGGGTCCGGAAAGCAGCCGTTACGGCAGTGACACCAATCGTCAGGCAACCGCCGGCACCCGGCATTTGGAGCCCCCACAGGACTGGGGAGGCAGCAAGATCAGCTGTCATCGTAATTCCCATGCGAAGTTGATCGCCGACAGCTCTGATGGTTGGCATATCCGGGGAGGGGACTCTGAACCATTCGATCGGCAATGAGGGGCTGCAAGTCGAATCGCTGGCATCGATGACCGCCACCCCGTCGGATGGCCGGCGGCCGGATGCGTCGCCATCGAACGGCGAGGGGGGCAATCGGTCTGCATCGACGGTAGCTTATGGTTTTACGACGGCGTCGACGAGTTCCTTCAAGATGGAGAGCACATTCCGGCCTCGATCAGCACCTATACGATGGGCCTCGTCGACCAAACGGCTCACCCGGCGATCGAGTTCGGCCTCGGGGGGCGGCATCATGCCCTTTTTCTGATATTGCCAGAGGAGCAGTTTCCGTGCGACGCTTTCTTCCTGATGGCGAATAAATCCTTTCATGACACCCCTCCGATTTGAAGCAGCCCATGGGATACGGACCGCCACCGCGCAGGCATGACCTTGCTCTCGCTAAGGAAAGGGCGTCGATCCATCCCGATACCACCGACCGAATCTCATGGCACCGAATCCGATGGCATGGGGCCCGCCCGTGGGCGTCTCCGCCGGTCTGACCTGTATCTAAAGCTTTTTTACCCACAACAGATTGGTGGTACCTTCCGCCCATAATGGTCTTCCGGCGGTAATCACCACCACATCCCCCTTTTTCACCCGCCCCGTCTCCAAGGCCGCCTCAGCGGCCCGTTCGACCATCTCGTCGGTGTCCTCACTGATTTGGAGATAGCAGGGAACACAGCCCCAGGTCAGACAGAGGCGGCGAATGGTATGCGCATCCGGCGACAGGGCCAAGATAGGGGTCTTCGGTCTAAACCGGGCGATGTGATCCGCCGTCGCTCCGGAGCGGGTGGTGGCGACGATGGCTCTGGCCCGAACATGATCTGCCAGAGTGCAGGCCGCGGCGGCAACCGATTTGCCGATCTCATGTCCAGGCACCTGCCGGGCGAATCGTCCATGGGGATAGCGCTCTTCGGAGCTGCGGGCAATGACCGACATGTATCGAACCGCCTCGACCGGATAGTTTCCGCTGGCGGTCTCCTCTGAGAGCATCACGGCATCAGCCCCATCCATGACCCCGTTGGCGACATCGGCGGCTTCAGCCCTTGTTGGCCGAGGAGAATCCACCATCGACCGGAGCATCTGGGTGGCGATAATCACCGGCTTTCCCGCCTTATTGCATTTGTGGATGAGTCTTTTTTGGATGTTGGGAACGGTCTCCAGGGGGATCTCGACCCCCAAATCCCCCCGGGCCACCATGATGGCATCGGCGACCGTGATGATGTCGTCCACCACCTCAAGGGCTTCGTGCTTTTCGATCTTGGCGACAACCGGTGTCTTCTTCCCTTGCGCCCTGATGAGTGCTTTGACCGCTTCGATGTCAGAAGAAGATCTGACGAAGGACAGGGCAACAAAGTCCACCCCGTTCTGAAGACCGAACGCCAGATCCCGCTGGTCTTTGTCGGTAATGGCCTTGACGGTGAGGGTTCGGGCGGGGAGGTTGACGCCTTTGTGGGAGGTCAGCACGCCCCCGGTAACCACGGTGCACTCGATTTCCATGCCCTGCACACGGTCGACCACCACTTCCATCAGTCCGTCGGCAAGCAGAATGCGATCTCCGGATCGCACATCGGAAGGAAGTCCTTTGTGGGAGACCGAAATCCGATCGGCACTTCCGGGAACCTGTTCTCCGGTGAGCCGGATGCGCTGACCGGACTTTAGAGAAAGTCCGCCGGCTGGGACCGACCCGACGCGAATCTTGGGTCCGCAAAGATCCTGAAGGATCGCAACCGGTTTGCCAATCGCTGTGGACACCTCCCGGATCAGTCGGATCATTTCACCGTGTTCTTCATGGGTCCCGTGGGAGAAGTTAAGCCGGGCTACGGTCATGCCTTGGCGAATCATGGCCTCTATGGTTTCAGCGGATCTGCTCGATGGGCCAATCGTGCAGACGATTTTGGTTTTGGCCATGGTCAATGGTCCTTCCAGTGCGCTATTGGGGGAGAAAGGTCGATCCGAGTCGACGGCATCACCGTCACATATTGCAACGATCCATGCTGACATCTGCTTTCCAGCAGGCACACTAGCCATTGAATGCCCGACGTCAAACCGATCGCCATCCCGTCGCCAGGCGGCTTGTCCGCCCATCTCACGAATGTCCCACACCTGGCGTCCAGAGCCGGCGGCGGCCCTACCGAGAAGAAAAATGGGGATGGGCGGAAGGCTTCGGGGAGCCTTTGCAGATGCCGAGAATGACCCGTTCCAGCACCAGCCGTGGGTCGGTGCCCGTGGATTTGATCCTGCCATCCGCGTCCAGTAGACTCTCGAGGGCGTTCACCAATTCCTCTCGGCGAAACCGATCGGATTTGAGGAAGAGCTTAAACACGGGATAGGGACTCTTCGCCGGTCGGGTAAAATAGAGGTCAGATGCCGGAGATTTCTTCCGTCGACTTGATTTTCCCCCTCCGTCTTTGCTGTCGGGATCGCCGTCTATCGTTCGCCGCCAGGCATCCGTATCCTCTGACAGGGACGCCTCGTGGTCCTTCAACAAAGGAAAAACCTGTTTTTGGAACACCGGATAGGAGAGGGATGGTTTCCAACTTCGCCCCATCTGGCTCTCTGTAAAGTCCTTCACCAGGAGAAGCTTTCGTATCTGGTTGAGTATCGCCGTCAGGAGGGGCAGCGGGTGATCGAATCCTCCGCTGGTCATTAAGGCATCCAAAAAAAACAACGCCTTGGCGAGATCCCTGTCGGTAACGGCATTGGTAAAGGCATAGAGTGGATCCTGCCGGGTCCGCTTCAACTGAATCGCGACATCTTCAACCGAAATGGTTTGACGGTCGCCGACGAAATCGATCAAGCGGTTCAGATTCCCGACCAGGAGGCCCATGTCAGTCCCGGTTTTTTCC
>JASFIA010000081.1:0-7895 GCA_050122915.1 Desulfobacterales bacterium
GCCGCCAGAAATCCGGAGACGAGGATGACCATCAACAGCACCATGGGCAAGAGGGTGCGGGAGGGCCCCTCTGCATTCGGTTCCCCGATGCGTCGGATCAGCAGCATCGCGGTGCCGATCAACAGGACCAGGCCCGCCAGGTCCTGAACCAGGGAAAGGAAGTTGGCCGGGGCATGCGGGATGACAAATCCGAATTGGGCGAGGATGATCACGGTTAGGGGAATCATAACGCCCCAGAATGCCCCCAGATGGGCTCCCCCGACCCACGGCCGCTTCAGGATGTCTCCATGGCCCAGAACGGATGCCATCACGCCTTGCCAGTCGCCTGAGATGCCGGCGGGCTTTTTCTGTCGCCACAACGACCACCGCCGGGCCAACCCCGCCGTCAGGATGAGAAAGGCCACGACGATCAACAACAAATCAAATGACGTTAACAATGCCTTCAAGGTTAGACTCCCCGGTAACTGAGTTACCTCTTCTTGTTGCCACTGACATCGTCGGTGCCGATGGCCCGGGAACCCGACCGAGGTCGGGATCGAAAAAACCACCCCAGGAGGACGAGCAACCCCACGCCGATAAAGACCTGGTAGATCGATGCGGCAGCGAAGACGGCCGGCTGGGTCTGCCGATCCGCAACGGGGTGCATCTCTCCCCACAAGGCGCCTTTCGATTCAGCGGAGAGGTGGCATTTGTAGCAGGTGTCATCAGTGATCGGCTCCGCCTCTCCGTGAGCGCCGGCCCCCTGGTGGCATCCCAGGCAATTGGTTTTTTCATAGGCGTTTCCAAAATCCCCTTTGTTGTGGGAAGCGATCTGGAAAGCGGGAAACCAAGTGAAATAGCCGGTGTCTCCGGACGTCTCCGGATGGCACCCGCCGCAGGTGACCGGCAGCTGATTCGGGTGGACGGCCGAGTCCGGATCCGTCTTGGATCGCATGGCATGCGCAGGGTGGCAGGCGTGGCATTGCAGCCGCTCATCCTCGGGTCCGTGGCGGTTTTCCTGCTCGTGGCAGTCGCTGCAGTCCACGGCCCCCGATCCGTCGATGCTCTGGTGTCCCTCGTCGACCACACCGGTGTGACACTCCTGGCAGGTGATCTCCTGGCTGTGGACGGATGCGCCATAGGCGTCCATGTCGATGTGAAGATCGCTTTCCTGGCTGTCCGTTCGGTGGCATTCGATACAATCCTCATCGCTGTAGGCGGCGTCCGCTTCGGAAGGCGTTGCCCAGGTTTGATTGGCTGCGATCAGGGAGATGACCACCGTGAAGAGACCTGTGACATAGAACAGATATCGGTTCATTTCTGATCCTCGATTCGGGAGATCAGTAACGGCAGGATTTCATGAACGTCGCCGACGACGCCCAGATCGGCAAACCGAAACATCCGTGCCCTCGGGTTGCGGTCGATGGCGATCACCTGTTGAGATTTTTCCATACCGGCCGTGTATTCGTTGGCGCCAGAGATGCCGCAATTGATGATCAGGCGGGGAGAGACATACTTGCCGGTCTGACCGATCTGACGCTCGTAAGCCAGAAGCCCCCAGTCGATGATGGGCCGTGTGGCGCCAACCGATCCTCCGATTGCCCTGGCCAGGGAATGGAGAATTTCAAAGGAGTCTCCCTTCCCCATCCCCCTGCCTCCGGCAACGATGATATCGGCCTCTTCCAAGTCCAGATCCTCCGGCGAGGCCTCGATGACCTTGACGGTTCGGGTTTTCAGCTCCTGGGCCGGATCCTGAAGGGGGACTTGGGTGACTTGAGCCTCCGATTCACTGTTGGGGGTCGCATCCATCAGCACCGCCGTCAGGAAAAGAACGATGGGTGGTGGCGAGGTGTCGATGACGAGATCCTCGAAGAGATACCCGTTGGCCACAGGACGGATGGCCCGGGCGGTGCCGTCGCCTGCCATCGAAAAATCCATGGCTCGAGTGATCAGCGCCGTTTTCATCTCGGCGGCCACACGCTGAGCCAGATCCTCGGTTTCCGGCGATTGGGCCATTAGAAGGCAGGCCGGATCCTCCTGCTGAATGAGGTCGCAGAATACCCGGGCGAAGCGTTCGCCCTGATAGCGACTCATTTCGTCGTCGGTGGCGTGGAGCACCCGGTTGACGCCATAGTTGCCCAGCGCCTCCAGCACCGGTTCGGACGCGGGCCCGAGGCACGCGGCCGTGATCCGACCGGCCGCGCCCAGTCCTTCAATGAGCCGCTTGGCTTCGGTGACGAGACCGAAGGTGGCTTCTTCGATCTCATCGTCTCTGTGATGAACGAAAACCCAGATGTCCACTATACGCCCTCCTAAATGGCCCTGCCGATGCGGTGGCCCTCGATGATGGCCATGTCCGTTTTTCGGGGAGCCACGCAATCACCCACCCGGTATATGGCGTCCACTTTGCCCTTGAGTTCGAGATAGAGGTTGTCGTTGGCTACGTTGCCCGCGGCGAGGACCACCGTATCGTAACCGTCAAAGTCGATCATTTCGTTGGAATAGACGTTGAGACCCTTGACCAGGGTCCCTTGAATCTCCAGCACGGCGATGTCCGGGGTAAAAGTGACCCCTTTTTTGGCCAGCCGGTTGCGGGTGAGGTAGAGGTCCTGAAGGGGGCCCAGGGCTGACCCCACGAAGAGCGCCGCCGTAATCATGTGGACCTGTTTCCCCCGGTCTGCCAGCAGCTCCGCCGTGCCGGTGGCCTGATGGTGGCCGTCCAGGTCGATCAAGAGTATCTTGTCGCCGGTCTCCACCTCTTCGGTGAGAACCTGAACGGTGGTCACCACTTGAGGAGGTCCGTAGTCGCCGGGATAGGGAGTGGTTTTCGGGGACGACCCCGTGGCGATGACCACCACGTCCGGCACTTCAGCCAGTACCGTTTCCGCCGTGGCATCGACCCCGAGGCGGATATCCAGATCAAGCTTGTTCAACTGGCTCACCAGCCAGCGAGTGACACCGGTTATCTCCTGCCTGCCTGCCGCTTTGCCCGCGATGATGTTCTGACCGCCGACCTCATCGGCCTTTTCGAAGAGGGTGACACGATGCTTTCTCAGGGTGGCGACCCTGGCCGCTTCGAGACCCGCGGGCCCCCCACCCACCACAACGACCTTTTTGGGGTGCTCGGCTGGGGTCAGGGTTCCGATCCCGAGGGTTTCCTCATGGCCGGCGGCCGGATTGTGAAGGCACCCCAAATGGTATCCGAGTCCCATCCGGCCGATACATCCCTGGTTGCAGGCGATGCAGTTGCGGATATCGTCCATCCGGCCTTCCATGGCCTTGTTGGGCAGCTCCGGATCGCAGATGAGGGCCCGTACCATGCCGATCATGTCCGCCTGGCCGTTCTCCAGGATCTTTTCCGCCAGATGGGGATCGTTGATCCGGTTGGTGCAAAAGACCGGCAGGTTGACCACGGAGCGCATACCCGCGCTCAAGGGCACGGTGTAGGCCAGGGGGGTGTGCATCGAGCCTTCCACCAGATAAAGGTTGTAGAAAGTGCCCAGGCTGAGGTCCAGAAAATCGAGCTGCCCGGAAGCCTCCAATCGAACGGCCACTTTTTTGGCGTCCTCGTGGGTAAGCCCCCCTTTCGGGTGCATTTCATCGGCATTGAGGCGGATCCCAAGGGTGAAATCGGGTCCCACTGCCTTTCTGACCGCATCGATGACTTCCAGGGCGAACCGGCAGCGGTTTTCCATGCTTCCGCCGTACGCGTCCTCCCGGCGGTTTGTCAGAGGGGAGAGGAACTGACGGATCAGGGAGCTGTGGCCCAACTGAAGCTCGATGCCGTCGAACGCTCCCTCCACGGCATTCTCTGCGCAAATGGCGAAATAAGCGATGCATTCCTGAATGTCTTCCAGCTCCATGGCCTTGCAGGTCTCCCGGAATATGGGATCCTTGCCGGTCGACGGCCCCCATACCGGCAACCGGGAAATCTTGCCGTCTCCCTGCATGCCGTTGTGGTTCAACTGGGCGAAGATCTTCGTATCGTATTCGTGGATGGCCGCGGTCAGACGCTTGAATCCGGGAATCACCTCGGGTTCATACACATCCACCAGCTTGTCGTAGGGGTGGTCCGTGGGATGGATCCCCATCTCCTCGGTGGTAATCAGCCCCACGCCGCCTTTGGCCCGCTCCTGGTAGTAGTAGATATGCCGGTCGCTGATCAGATTGGCTTCAGCGTAATTGGTCATGTGGGCGGCAAAATGGATTCGGTTGGGCACCACCACCGAACCGATTTTAAGAGGCGAGAAAAGATACTTAAATTCGCTCACAGCAGTTCTCCTACTTTTCGGCCCTCGAAAATGGCCATGTCGACTCCCCTCGGCGCGACGCAATCGCCTGCCCTGTATACTTCTTCAACCTTGCCCTTCAACTGGTGGTAGAGCGCGTCACAGACGGTGTTGCCGATGTCTAGAACGACCGTATCGTAGTCTTCGTAGAGAATGGATTCGTTTGTGTAGATATCCCGGGCTTTGATCCGGAGCCCGCCGCCGGTCGTATCGATTTCCAGGACATCCAGATCGGTTCTAAAGGTAACGCCCTGTTGCAACAGGCGCTGACGGCTCAGGTAGAGCTCGCCCCGCGGGGCCAGTTCGATGCCGATGAAGAGATCGCTGGTCACCATATCCACCCGCTTGCCCTGCTCGGCCAGCATTTCCGCCGTGGCCATGGCATGGTGTCCGCCGTCTTCATCGATGAAGAGCACCTTATCGCCGACCGGATGGGTGCCTTGGATGACATCCCAGCCGGTGAGAACGAGGGGGGGGCCATAAGTGCCCGGGAAGGGCTTGGACACCGGAACGGATCCCGTTGCCACCACCACCGCATCCGGGGACTGCTCGAGAATCATTTCCGGCGTGACCGTCACGCCCGTCTTCATCGGTACGCCGATCTGGGTAAGCCTTCGATGGAGATACCTGATGATGCCCTGCATGGGGCCGCGACCGGGCCGCACCCCGATGAGCTTGACTTGACCGCCCACGGTGTCGGCCTTTTCGTAGAGAGTGACGTCGTGGCCTCTTTCGTGGGCCACCCGCGCAGCTTCCATTCCGGAGGGTCCAGCGCCGACGACGACGACCTTTTTCCTCCGGCCTATGGGGGGCCAGGTCTCGTCGCCGTCTAAGGATTCGTAGCCGACACGGGGGTTTTGAATACAGCCCAGCGCCTTCGATTGATTGAGTCTGCCGATGCATCCCTTGTTATCCTTGACGCAGAAGCAGATCTCGCTGACGCGGTCTTCCTGGGTTTTTTTGACCATGTCGGGATCGCTGAGCAGGGCCCGCACATACCCCACCATGTCCGCCTTGCCTTCTGCGATGAGGGTTTCGGCCTGAGCCGGAAAACCGATTTGATGACTGGCGACCACGGGAATACCGACCCCATTTTTGATTTCTTCGGCCACGTCCACTGAGAAACCGAAAGGAATGTGCATGGAGGGCATAATCAGATGAAGGTTGTAGTAAGTGCCCACGGCAACATTGATGAAATCCACCGAACCGGTGGCTTCCAATGCCTGGGCCATCTGAACGGATTCTTCGGGTGTAATGCCTCCCCAGAATTTTTCGTCCGCACACAAGCAGACGCCAATGAGGAATTCTTTCCCCACGGCCTGGCGAACGGCTTCCACCACCCCCAGTGGAAACCGCATCCGGTTTTCAAGGCTGCCGCCGAACGCATCGCCGCGATGGTTGCTGATGGGGGACAGAAACTGCCTCAGCAGCGACTCGGGACCCATGTCGATTTCGAGTCCGTCGAACCCGCCTTGCTGAACGAGGACAGCGGCCTTCCGGAAGGCGTTAACCATCTCGTCGATATCCTCGGGCTCCATGGGCTTGCAGGTTTCTCCGAAGACGATGTCGGAGACGGCGGAAGGCCCCAGAACCGCTTTGCGGGTCACGGATCCACTGCTCTGAAACCCGTGATGGTTCAATTGGGCGATCACCCGGGTATCGAATTGATGGACGGCATCCGTGAGGCGTCGAAAGCCTGCCACGACCTCGGGGTGGTAGGCCTCGATCAAGGTTTCCCAGGGGCGGTCATCCGGGTGAACCGTCAGTTCTCCCACGATGATCAATCCGCATCCGCCCTGAGCCCGCCGCCGGTAGTGGGCGATGTGTCGATCCGTAACGCGGCCGGCTTTACCGTAATTGGTGCGATGGGCCAAAAAGCAGACGCGGTTCGGCACATCGGTTCCCCTGATTTTCAAAGGAGAGAATAGATGTTCTGGCATGGTTGGGTTCTCTGCTGCTCTCTTTTGGGTTGAAAGGCGGTAAGGGTCTGTAAGGCAACCTTACTAGACGGCGGCAAAGCAATTCGTATGCCACTGACGGACATGAGGGTGGATCTCGTCAGTTCATTGGCCGCAGATGAGATGAACCGCTATCCTGAAAAGCGTCCGCGGGGCTGCCAGTGGCGGGCTGCCGTTCGGTCTAACCCCGCATGGGACAGGGGAATAAATACTGGGTGCGTGACAGGGTCCGGAGGGGCGGCAAGCGGCCCCCATGTCCACAAATGGGACATTAAACCCCAGCCGGTTTGAGGCGTTGAACCGCATCGCCGGCCAATAGAGGGACGAAACGGATGCATTGAGATCCCTTGAGGCAGGATGGGGACCATGGGCGCACTGAATCGACATCCCTTCATGGGGTCCACGACCCCGCCACTGAAATCACAATCGATGATCGAAACGCCATATGTCTTGACACTAAAAAGCGATTTTAGATACGCATTCTGTTATGTAAAGCGAGATGCCCTGAAAACGGAGCGGATTCGGTCCTTTCTTCGATATTTGCTGACAGCGGTTTTTCCTACCGGGAACTGGGGATGAGACGCCATGGCCTACAGCGACGACGATCTGTTGAAATTCCATATCCCTGAGATCATCTATGGACCCGGCGCGCTCTCCGGTCTGGGGCACTGCGCCGAACGTTTGGGGGGGGAGAGGGTCTTCCTGGTAACGGATCCGGGTATCATCTCGGCCGGATGGGCAGACCTCGCCATCCGGCATCTGAAACATATGGGCCTCTTCACGGAAGTTTACGACAATGTGGTCAGCAATCCCCGTGATTTTCAGGTGGATCAGGGCGTGCAGCACTACAGACAGAAGCAGTGCGACGTGATCGTTGCGGTGGGCGGCGGCAGTCCTATCGATACCGCCAAGGCGATCGCGGTGCTGGCCACCAACGAGGGCAGCATCAAGGACTTCTTCGGGTGCAATCTGGTCACTCATCCCATCCCACCGCTCATCTGTGCACCGACGACGGCGGGAACGGGCTCGGACGTCAGTCAGTTTTCCGTGATAGTGGACAGCCGCGATAAAATGAAGATGAGCATTCTGAGCCGGCTCATCACTCCGGACATTTCCATTATCGATCCCACCTTGCTTCAGACCAAATCCCAGGAACTCATCGCCGCAACGGGAATGGACACACTGACCCATGCCATAGAGGCCTATGTGTCATCCCTGTCTTGGCCGATGACGGACCCCCATGCCATTCATGCCATCGAGCTTGTCAATGAGCATTTGTTAAACGCCTCGGAAACAAAGGGATTGACGGCGCTCGAGGGGATGGCCGTTGCCAGCCTCGAGGCGGGAATTGCTTTCTCAAATGCCATTCTTGGAGCGGTGCATGCCCTGGCCCACCCATTGGGGGGGCTGTACGATTTGCATCACGGCATCGTCAATTCCGTAATGCTGCCGGCCGTGGTGCGTCGGAACCTCAATCACGCCCACGAGAAATTCGCCCAAATTGCCAGAGCACTGGGGGTGGAAACCCGGGGAATGAGTTCAGAGAGTGCGGCAACACAGGTGCCCGAAAAAATCGAAGAATTGATCCACCGGCTGGGGCTGCCGACACACCTCTCTCAATTGGGGGTCCTACCCGAAGATGTGCCGGCGATGATCGAGGTCGCCCAGC
>JASFIA010000082.1:0-7860 GCA_050122915.1 Desulfobacterales bacterium
TTCGGGCAGCAAAATGAGAACCATGGCACCCAACATGACGCCGAGGATGGATCCCATGCCGCCCAGAACGACGACGCATAGGATGATCACGGATTCCCAGATGGTGAAGCTGGTCGGATTGATAAACGTGGTTTTGGCGGCAAACATGACCCCGCCCATGCCGGCCCAGGTCGCCCCCAGGGCAAAAGCGGAAAGTTTGGTGCGGGTCTTGTCGATCCCCATGGCCTGGCAGGCGGTTTCGTCTTCACGAAGGGCGATCCAGGCCCGGCCGATCCGGGAATCCTGGAGCCGGCGCACCACGAAAATGGTAAACACGGTCATGGCGATCATGAGAAAGTAAATGAAAATGGTGTTCTGCCGAAGAGACATATCCACACCGACAATACCCGGCCGGGGGATGTTGGCGATGCCGCTGGGGCCGAAGCTGAAGTCGTTCCAGTTCTCGAGCACGAGCCGGATGATCTCCCCGAATCCCAGGGTGACGATGGCCAGGTAATCCCCCCGAAGCCGCAGTACCGGGAAGCCCAAGATGATCCCGAAACAAAATGCGAGGCAGGCGCCGATGGGCAGTGCCATCCAGAAGCTGATTCCGAAATGGTAGTTCAGAAGCGCGTAGCTGTAAGCCCCGACGGCATAAAAGGCCACGTAGCCCAAGTCGAGAAGGCCTGCCAGACCCACCACGATGTTAAGTCCCAGGCCCACCACAACGTAGATCAGCGCCGTTATCATGATGTTGGTCTGATACATGGAAAAGACAAACGGGAATACACAGATGAACGCGGCACAGGCGAGGAGCGCCGGCACGGATACCCGCCGATCCCTGAACAACCGCAGGTGCAGCGGGGTCGCCTGATCGTCGGAGGTTTCGGAGTGTTTTCGACCGGCGTCCTTACGCTTGATCGCATAGCGCCAGACAAAGGACAGCACGAAACTGCCCACCCCCACGCCGAACAGCCGCCACCAGCGCCAGTCGATGGTCCCCTCGATGGTATTGACCTTGATCACCATGATGGGAAAGGTCAGAAACATGAACCACAGGGAGGTCAGAAACGATTTCTTGATTTCTTCTAAGGTCATCATGGGTTGCTGCCAATCCCTCCCCACCCGAGCGGTCGGAGATGTGGGGGTATCATCGGCTTAGACCTTGTCGGTCTGCGAGCGACCGAGAATGCCCGCCGGGCGAAAAATGAGAATCAGCACCAGGAACACGAAGGCGAACACGTCTTCATAGTCGCTGGAGATGTAACCGGTGAAAAAGCTTTCGGTCCATCCCAGAACCAGGCTTCCCAGCACCGCGCCGGGCATACTGCCGATTCCCCCCAGCACGGCGGCCACGAAGGCTTTGATCCCGGCGATGAAGCCGATGTAGAAGTTGATCTGGCCGATGTGGGACGCGATCAGAATCCCTCCAAGGGCCGCCGTTGCCGAACCGATGATGAAGGTAAATGAGATGACGCGGTTGACATCGACCCCGACCAGCATGGCCATGGCCTTGTCCTGGGATACGGCACGCATGGCTTTTCCCATCCGGGTGAACTTGATCAGAAAGGTAAGCGCCACGAGCACGAAGGCGGTGGTCATGTAGATGACGAGTTCGGTGGAACGGACAATATGCTCGATCGGCTCGAGAAAGCCGAATCGAGGGATCAGGTCGGGAAAGGGTAGAAAATTCGATGTCTGGGCAAGCAGAACATAATTTTGCAGGAAGAGCGACATGCCGATGGCACTGATCAGGGCCGAAAGCCTCGGGGCGTTCCTGAGGGGCTTATAGGCGATCTTTTCGATGGTGAACCCGTAGGCCGCCGAATAAATCACCGCCACCAGGGCCGCGATGACAATGATCGCCACCTGGTTGAGCCCGAGAATCGACAGGACACTGATGACGATCAATCCCGTGAAGGCACCGATCATATAAATTTCGCCGTGGGCGAAATTGATAAGCTCGATGATGCCGTAAACCATGGTGTATCCCAGGGCAATCAGGGCGTAAATGCTGCCGCGGGTCAATCCGCCGAGGAAAAGCTCTAAAAAATAGTCCATGGAGTGCGGTTCCCATCCCCCATCGGGAAACAATTCAGTTAATGCTTAAAAGTATTGCGCCAGACGCATCGAGGGCCGGCGCCTTCCGGCCCGGCCCTCGTGGTGTCCTGTCGTCAGCAATGCCTACATCTTCACTTCGACGTAAGCACCGTTTTGTACCTGATAGACAGCAAACCCGACGCCGATGGCATCGCCTTTTTCGTCGAACTTGAGGATGCCCAGGGGTGTCGCCACCCACTCGCTCTGAAGGGCTGCGGTCACTTTGTCGTAATCCGTCGAGCCGGCTTTTTCGATGGCGTTGAGTAGCGCCAAGGTCGCCGCGTAGGCGTTCAGATAGAAGGCCCCCGGCTCCTCGTTGAACTCTTTTTTGTGCATTTCGATGGCTTCGATAGCGATGGGGTTGCTGGTGGTGTCCATGGGACCGGTTGCGTATACGCCTTCCGCGAATTCACCGGCGACCTTGATGAAGGTGTCGTCCTTTACCCCGTCATCGGAGATGAAAATGGTGTCCATGCCCTTGTTTCGCATCTGGGTGACGAGTTTGGAGGCCTCGGGATGGTATCCCCCGAAAATAACGGCCTCGGCCTCGGAACGCTTGATTTTCTGAACGACGGCGGAGTAATCGACAGCGCCCGGGGTGATCCCCTCGTACAGCACCACTTCGGCCCGTTCGTCGGCCTCGAGAAAGCCCTTTGCAAATTCGGCGAGACCCTTGCCGTAATCCCCTTTGTCATGGAGAACGGCGATTTTGGTCAACTTGAGGGTATCCAAGGCGAAATCCACTTCAAGCCTCGCCTGGGCGTCGTCGGATGCAATGGTTCGATAGAAGTTGGGGTAGTCGCCGCTCTGGGTGAGGGCCGGGTTGGTGGCCGACGGCGACATGGCGACAACGCCCGAATCCTTGTAGATGCCCAGTGCGGATTTGGTCGCGCCCGAGCAGATGTGACCCATGACGAGATTGGCACCGTCGGTAACGAGCTTGGTGGCGGTGTTGGTGGCCACTTCGGGCTTGCAGGCATCGTCTTCGACCAGCAGCTCGATCTTCCTGCCGTTGATGCCGTTGCTGGCATTTCGCTGCTTTACCACGAACTCGGCTGCCCTGACGGACGGAATGCCATAGGATGCCAGGTCACCTGAATGGGCACCGGCAACGCCCAGCTTGATGGGTTCCATCGCCTTTTCCACAGGAGCGGGTGCCGGGGCTTCCTTTTGGGCCTCGGCCGCCGGTTTTTCTGTCTCTTGGCTGCAGGCGAAAACCATGAAAGCTGCGAGAAGAATCATCACAGCAAGAGCGGAACGCGTGCCAAAACGGGCTTTCTTCATATCTTCCCTCCTAAAATGGTCGTTAAAGTGGTCCCCTGTAAAGTGTTTACTTATAGACGGGGATAAAATGGGAGTCAAGGTCGAAATGAGCTGAATTTTCGGCAAAAACCCTTGCTGTCATTGCCCGATACCGCTATGAGTGGACAAGTTTCCGCCAATCAACGAGCCACAGCCCCGCCCACCCGCCGCGGCGGGCGATATCACCCGGAGGCCTCCTGTGGACAAGTCCATCGGTATCGTCGTCAAATCGGATATGAAGGCCCTGCGAACGGCCGACCAACTGGAATCGTGGCTGATCAAGCGGGATGCCAACGTGGTGCGGCGGGAGAATTCGACCTCCGGTCAGACCAAGGCGCCGCCCGACAAGAACTCGGCCCCCCCCGACTTGGATGCCGTTTTCGTTTTGGGAGGGGACGGCACTTTTTTAAGCGCCGTCCGATGGATCGGAAACCACGCCACCCCCATCCTGGGGATCAAATTCGGCGAGGTCGGATTTCTGGCAGAGACGTCGGAGGAAAATTTGTTCGAGGTCGCCAGGACCGTTCTCTCCGGAACCTTTTCCACCCGGCCCCGCATGCGACTGGATGTCCAGGTCGAAACAGACGGTCAAGTGCGGTATGGAGAAACCGTGCTGAACGATGTCGTCATCAACAAGGGGACCCTCGCGCGGCTGGCCTGCATTCAGACTTTCATCAACGACCACTACCTCACCACCTACCGGGCCGACGGGCTGATCGTCGCCACACCGACCGGCTCCACCGCCTATTCCCTTGCCGCCGGAGGTCCGGTCGTCCACCCGGAGGTGCCGGGCATCATCATGACCCCCATCTGCCCGTTCACCCTCACCAACCGTCCCCTGGTTGTCCCCGATGCCTTTGGCGTCAAGCTGCGGCTCGAGGAAAAAGTGCAGGACATCGTTCTAACGGTGGACGGTCAGGCCGGCCTCCCCATTGATGAAGGGGATATCATCCGCATCCGCAAGAGCGGCCATCCGGTTCACCTCATCACCCTTCCAGGCAGGGATTATTTCGATCTGTTGAAAGCGAAACTGTCATGGTCCGGGGGACGCGTATAGCTCCCCATCAGGGGTCCGCTCCACTGTCTTAGAAATGCAACGGGTTTTCCGACCGTTCAATGCAAATCGGCCCCGTGCCAGGCAGGGCGCGGGACCGACAGCCGTTCGGAAACCCGATAACGGATCAGTAGCGGTAGTGGTCCGGCTTGAAGGGGCCGGTCACCGGCACCCCGATGTAGTCGGCCTGTTCCGGGGTCAGCCGGGTCAGGGTTGCCCCCAACCGCTCCAGGTGAAGCCTGGCCACCTCCTCATCGAGGGTTTTGGGCAGGGTGTGGACCGTTTTGTCGTAGGACTTGGTGGCCAGCTCGATCTGGGCCAGGGTCTGGTTGGTGAAGGAGTTGCTCATGACGAAGCTGGGGTGCCCGGTGGCACAGCCCAGGTTCACCAGCCGGCCTTCCGCCAGCACGATCACCGAGCGGCCGGAACCCAGGATCCACCGATCCACCTGGGGCTTGATGGTTTCCTTGCGGCAGTCCGGGGAGGTTTCCAGATAGCCCATGTCGATCTCGTTGTCGAAATGGCCGATGTTGCAGATAACGGCCTCGTCTTTCATCTTCTCCATGTGGGCGCCGGTAATCACGTGGTAGTTCCCGGTGGCGGTGACGAAAATATCCCCCACGGAAGCGGCATCGTCCATGGTGACCACCTCATAGCCCTCCATGGCCGCCTGAAGGGCGCAGATGGGATCGATCTCGGTGATGAGAACCCGGGAACCGTACCCCCTCATGGACCGGGCACAGCCCTTCCCCACATCGCCATAACCGCAGACAACGACGGTCTTTCCCGCCAGCATGACGTCGGTGGCACGCTTGATCCCGTCCGCCAGGGATTCCCGGCAGCCGTAGAGGTTGTCGAACTTGGACTTGGTCACCGAATCATTCACGTTGAACGCGGGAAAGAGAAGCTCTCCATCCCTGGCCAGCTGGTAGAGCCGATGAACCCCGGTGGTGGTCTCTTCGGACACCCCCCTGACGGCGCCAGCGATCCGAGTCCAGTGGTTCGGATTTTTTTCGTAGCCGGCCTTCAGGCGATCCATGAGGCATTTCATGTCCTGACCCGTGTAGGTGTCCTCGAGAATGTCGGGACGGGCTTCCACCTTCACCCCCTGGTGGATCATCATGGTGGCGTCGCCGCCGTCGTCCACGATCAGATCCGGCCCGGAGCCGTCCGGCCAGGTAAGGGCCATTTCGGTGCACCACCAGTACTCTTCGAGGGTTTCTCCCTTCCAGGCGAAAACCGCCGCCAGCTGCCGGTCGGCAACCACAGCCGCGGCGTGGTCCTGGGTGGAAAAGATGTTGCAAGACGCCCATCGGATGTCGGCACCGAGGATATGGAGGGTTTCGATGAGCATGGCCGTCTGGATGGTCATATGCAGACTGCCGGCCACCTTGAACCCTTTCAGGGGTCGGCTCGGCCCGTATTTCTCACGGACGGCCATCAATCCGGGCATTTCCCGTTCGGACAGTGTCATCTCTTTGCGGCCGAAATCGGCCAACGAAATATCCGCTACTTTGTAGGGCAGCGACAGGTCCAGCTCATCCACAGCTGATATGCGGGTCTGGGGTTGTGGTAGCGCCATTGACGGTCTCCTTTGAAACGGGGCGAAATAACAGTTCCACTGTCAACAATAAGGGTTATCGGCCAAAGGGCAAATCATAAGACCGCGCCGGTTTGAACCGGCGACATCGGGGCTTCGCGGCCGGATCAGAGACCGGCCAGGTCCTGAATTTCCTGCACCCGGTTCGTTTGCTCCCAGGAAAATTCCGGCTCCGTCCGGCCGAAATGACCGTAGGCCGACGTCTTCCGATAGATCGGCCGCAGCAGGTCCAGGTACTCGATGATGGCAGCCGGCCTCAAATCGAACACCTTCCCGATGATATCACGAATCCGGCCCACTGGAACCGCGCCCGTGCCCATGGTGTCCACCATGATGGACACCGGCTCGGCCACACCGATGGCGTAGGCGATCTGAACCTCACACTTCTTCGACAGCCCAGCGGCGACGATGTTCTTGGCGATATGACGGCCCATGTAAGACGCGCTTCGGTCCACCTTGGAGGGGTCTTTGCCGGAAAAACACCCGCCTCCGTGGCTCCCCTGGCCACCGTAAGTGTCCACGATGATCTTCCGGCCCGTCAGCCCGCAGTCCCCCATGGGACCGCCGATCACGAAACGGCCCGTGGGATTGATGAAATAGCGCGTGTCACCGTCGATCATCTCCCTCGGAATCACCTTCTTGATCACCTCCTCGATCACCGCCTCCCGGATCTGCTCGTGGCTCGCATCGGGCTTGTGCTGGGTGCTCACCACCACCGTATCCACCCGCCGGGGGGTGCCGTTCTCGTATTCCACGGTCACCTGGGACTTGCCGTCGGGCCTCAAAAAGTCCAGGGCGCCGTTTTTTCTCACCCGGGCCAGCCGGCGGGTCAACTGGTGGGCGTACATGATCGGCATGGGCATCAGCTCCGGGGTCTCGTCGGTAGCATAGCCGAACATCAGCCCCTGATCGCCGGCCCCCTGCTCCTTGAAAAGACCGCAGCCCTCGTCGACCCCCTGGGCGATGTCAGACGACTGCTGGTCGATGCTCGTCAAGACCGAACAGGTCTGGTAGTCGAACCCCATCTGGGAGGAGGTGTAGCCGATCTCCCGGATCGTCTCCCGGACGATCTGGGGAATGTCCACATAGCAGGCCGTGGTGATCTCCCCGGCCACGAAGGCAAGCCCCGTGGTGACCAGGGTTTCGCAGGCCACGCGGCAACAGCGGTCTTCGGTCATGATCGCATCCAATACCGCATCGGATATGGCGTCGGCCACCTTGTCGGGATGGCCTTCGGTGACCGATTCGGAGGTGAAAAAATACTGGTCCTTGCCCATTGATCGGGTCTCCTTTGTCTTCAGCGCCGATGCCCCTTCAGGGCACCAGGGCCATGTTGTCGATCAGTCTCGTTGCGCCGACCCTGACCGCAACGGCCATTCGCACGGGCCTGTCAATAACCGGGACATCTTCGAGTGTCTCCGGATCGAATATCGACAGGTAGTCGATGTCCGTGTCGCTATAGGCGTTGATTTTACGAGCGGCGGCCTGAATGATGCTGCGGGCATCGGTTTCACCCTCTCCGACCCTGGAGCGAGCCATTTCGAGGCTTTCCACGATGGAGAGAGCCGCCGGACGCTGCTCCGGGGTCAGGTAGGCATTTCGGGAACTCATTGCGAGACCGTCCGGCTCCCGGATGGTCTCGCACCCGATGATGTCGATGGGGAAGTCGAGGTCCCTCACCATTCGTCGGATGACCTGCAGCTGCTGATAGTCCTTTTCACCGAACAACGCCAGATGCGGGTTCACGATGTTGAACAGTTTGGTCACGATGGTAGCCACGCCGGTAAAAAAAACCGGTCGCGACACGCCGCACAAGTGATTCGGA
>JASFIA010000083.1:0-7818 GCA_050122915.1 Desulfobacterales bacterium
CATGCCCATCCGGACCACATGGAGGGGGCCGGTGCCATCGTCAAGCCATCCGGCCCCCTGTTTGCCCTCCATCCGGTCGAGTGGCGGATGGCCCGGGAAATGGCCCGCGAATTGGGGTCGGACTTCCCGGAGGTATTGGATACCGTCGAGCCGTCCTTTTTTTTGGAGGAAGGCCTTCTCGAGGTGGATGGGATTGGACTCCGGATCTTCCACAGCCCCGGTCATTCGCCGGGCTCCATCACCATATTTCATCCCGAGACCGGCGCGGCGTTCACCGGAGATCTCATCTTTGCAGAAGGCGTCGGCCGAACCGACCTTCCGGGAGGCGACGGCGCCCAGCTGAAAGAGAGCATCCGACGGCTCAAGGACCTTCCCATTCGGCATTTGCTTCCGGGGCACGGTCCTGTGGTGAGCGATCCGGCCGTCATCAGCAGGTGCTTTGATCGGGTGGAATCGGTTTGGTTTCAAGCCATTTAGCCCATGGCCCACGGCTTGTCTTCATAGGGGCTTCAAAGATGCCAGCCGGTCTGACATCTCACTGCGGAGACGATCCCACTCGTCCTTGAAGTCCCCATCGGCTTCAAGGTTCACGGTGACGGCCGAGCCCCTCACCCCAACCCGGGCCAGCCTTTCGGCGCCCCGTTCCTCGAATCGAAGGCGAAGGGCGCCCAGGGCGGACCGATAGTCGATTATTGCCTCCCGGAGTGGATCGGTATCGACGCTGCAGGCAGACGCCAGCAGATGGAAGACACTCTCGTTGTCCGCGTCGGGATCGATTTTCTCCCACACCGCCGATAGGGCCTCGGCCCACGACGCCTTTTCGGCCTGCAGATCGTTTAAACGACGGACAACCGTTTCCGCGGGGATGTCGTGGATCAGGAAACGGTTGACCAATGCCGTGATTTCCCGTCGCAGGGCATCCCGCTGCTGTGCCTTCCGCTCCTCTGGCGAAAGAGATAGGTGGCGGGTTCGCTCCATGACCAAATCGAGGGTGCTTTTAATTTCTCCCATGGGTTTTCGTCCTATCCGGTAAACAGCGTCGAATGGGAAAACGGGATTGGCCGCGGTTTCCGAACCGCTTGCCCCCCCTACCCCACTCGGGCGGCTTTCAGCGGCCGAGGGTGCAGGGGGAAGCCGACAGTCACTCCCGAAGGCGGTTTGCCTATCGGGGCCCCCGCCGGGCGACAGCGGCTTCGACCTCATCGATGGCCCTGGGAATCGGGGGTCCCAGAACCCGGCAGCCCTGGTCGGTAACCAGCACATCGTCTTCAATGCGGATACCGCCGAGTTTGGAAAGCCGGTTCACCGCCTCAAAATCGATGACATCGGCATGGCGCCCCTCCTTCCTCCACCGGTCGATCAGCGCCGGGATGAAGTAAATGCCTGGCTCCACTGTCAAGACGAATCCGGGTTGAAGACGACGGCCGAATCGAAGGGCTGAAAAGCCGAAACGGCGATCCCGTCGGATCTCGTCGTCATAGCCCACGCGATCCTCCCCGATGCTCTCCATGTCGTGAACATCGAGGCCCAGGAGATGGCCGAGCCCGTGGGGGAAAAAAAGGGTATGGGCCCCCTCCGATACCGCCCTGTCGGGATCGCCTCTCAAGACCCCGATCTCCCTGAGCCCATGGGCGATGACCCGGGCGGCGGTCAGGTGAACCTCCCGGAAGGCAACGCCGGGAGCCATCTGACCAATGGCAGCCCGCTGAGCCTCTAGCACTACCGCGTAAACATCCCGCTGCTCTGGCGTGAAGCGTCCCCCCACGGGAAAGGTGCGGGTGATATCGGAAGCATAGCCGATGGGGGACTCCACCCCCATGTCCGCCAGGAGGAGCGCCGGGGGAGCCAGGGCCGCATCGGCGGTTTCTGCATGGAGAATCTCCCCCCTCAGGGTCATGATCAGGGGAAATGCCAGTCGGGCACCCCATCTGCGGATCCGGCTGTCGACTGCCCCGGCCAGTTGGAGCAGCCGTTCTCCGTCCGCAAGCATGCATGCCACATCGGAGAAAAGTACAGCCGTCCGCTCAAGGGCGGTTTCGATTTCACCGATCTCCAGAGGGGACTTTCGGGCCCGCATGGACACCACCGAATCCGCCAGGATTCCTGAAGCCCCCGCAACGACGCCGGTCGGGGGCAGACCGGTCACCGCGCTGAGATTCAACACTTGATCCCCACGGTATGGGGGTAGAAAATGGAGAACGCTGCCGGCGGTCTGAGCAGAGCGGACCCGGCGAATCAGGTCCGCCTTGCCGCCGCCCACGTCCACCCCGCAGGTGTCGGCCTGCTCCTCCAAAGACGGCGCGGGCCCAGCCCAGATCCAATCCTCGGGGCCAGCTTGCTCACCAAACAGCAGGTCCGACCCGCGATCCGCGTCCATGAGCCCCCAAAGCCCGGGCGCATCGATGCCGAAGAAATACAGGAAACTGCTGTCCTGACGGAACGGGTAGGGGTTGGCGGCAAAATTGACCGGTGACACCTCGTGACCTGGAAACAGCAGAAGTCCGCTGCCGACCCGGCCCCTGATATCTTCCCGCCGGCGTCGATAGACATCGGGGTCAAACATGTCGGCTCGCAACCGCATATCCAGTGATGGCCCGGCAGCCGTCCGAGAACGGAGATCTCCACCGAAAGGGCCTGTAGACAATGTGTGCTGGCGGCGGCAGCACCTCAACGGCGGGGGTCGTCACACCGCCTCGGCAATTGGAATGGTGACCACCGGCACCGTCGCATGCTTGACCACCTTTTCGGCGACGCTTCCGAATGCGAATCTGCCGGCTGCGCCCCGGGTGGCCATGACCACCATATCGATGGATTCGGCGTCGATGAGTTTTAGGATCTCGGTGGGCGGATCGCCCACTGCCACATGCTTGACGTAAAGCGGGCAGCCGTTCAGGTAGTCCTCACAGACCTTCTTCAAACGTTTGGATGCCGTTTTTTCTTCCCACTCGAGAATCTTGCTGACCCGATCATCTTCGAATTCACCGTACCACTTGTGAACGGTCAAATCTTCGATGACGTAAAGCACGTGAATTTCAGCATCATATTTTGCCGTGAGGGAATTCACATAAGGCAGGGCTTTCTGAGCGCTTCCGGAGAAATCTGTCGGCCACAGGATTTTCTTGACTGGCATATCGGAACTCCTTTCCCTGGAGATCCCCTGCCCGGTTCCGGAACCGATGGTCAGTATCCGACCACGGCAAGGGCAGGGACGGCCAAAAGGCATGGCGTTGGCCAATCGCGTTTACAAATGAACATAATCCCGCTTTCTGCCCAATCAAGAAGCAACCGTCAATCGGAAAGCAGTCGGATCTCCAGCACATGAAAGGCGCCGCCTGAAGACTCCCAGCGGATGTCCAGATCCATGAGCCTCGTCCCGTAGCGGCGACGGTCACTGGAACCCCGGCAGTAGGCAGGTCGGGGATCCATGGTCAGCATGCCGGAAACGAGGGCTGCCAAGGCAACGCCATTGGCCGCCTCGTAGTGCCGACAAAATGCTTCCGCACGGGATGAAAAGGTCACCGGCGTGTCCCCGGACGGCCGGTCTTCTGCAATGCTGAACATGGCTTCGGGAATACAGTCCGCGTAGGGCAGATAGGGTTTGATGTCGATGATCGGCGTACCGTCGAGCAGATCCACCCCCCGGACGTGAAGCGCCGGGCCTTGAGGCCCTTCGTCGATGGAGACCAGTTCCACCGCCGAAATGCCGACGGGATTGGGCCGATATCCCGATCGGGTGGCGAAAACCCCCAACCGCCGATTTCCCCCGAGCCGGGGCGGTCGAACGGTGGCGCGTGGTCGATCGGCGGTAATCTCGTGGAAGACAAACACGATCCAGATGTGGGACGCCGTCTCGAGTCCCCGCACGGCCTCGGTCCGGTTGAAGGGAGGCAGCAGTTCGATCACTCCCCGGGCCTCGGGGACGAGCCCGGGTTGACGGGGGATGCCGAATTTCTCCTTGAAGCAGGAACGGACGACCGCAATGGGACGAAAGGGGAATTCCATTTGTCAATTATAGCGGAATCCATTAATCAATGTGAAGACTGTATTGACAATTCATAGGTTCTGTCATCCGCCGGAACCGCCCCAGGGATCGGGAATGCTTGTTGCGCGCGATGCTCCAGGTTGCCGACAGACGGGTTTACGGGGGCCATGATGACCGGAGCTGCGGCCCGACGCCGCCGTCCGGAGGAGGAAAATCACCCGATGACGCCAACCACCGACCTCACGGAAAAACGCCTAACGGTTCGAATTCGAGGCCACGACCTGTTCGTCAGGACCCTTAGCCACGCCGGTCCACGTTCGCCAGGGTCGCCGACCCTTGTCTTTCTCCACGAGGGGTTGGGCTGCACCCGGTTCTGGCGCGATATCCCCGAGCGGCTGGCCATGGCGACCGCTCTGGACGCACTGATCTATGACAGGAAGGGCTACGGACGGTCCGATCCGGCGTCGGATCCGAGGCAAATTGACTACCTTCACCGGGAGGCCCGGGAGGATCTCCCGGATCTCCTGGCGTCTTTCTCCGTTGACAGGGCGCTTCATGTCGGCCACAGCGATGGCGGCAGCATCGCACTGATTCATGCAGCCGCTTTCCCCAAACACGTGGCGGCGGTGGTCACTCTCGCCGCCCATGTATTTGTCGAAGAGGAAACGTTGGCGGGAATCCGCACCACCGTCGACCGCTACCGTGAGGGCAGACTTTACGATCGTCTGGCGGCTTATCATGGGCAGAAAACCCGGCGGATGTTTGACGACTGGGCCGTCACCTGGCTCTCCCACGAATTTGCCGACTGGAATATCGAGTCGATGCTGGGTAATATCCGCTGTCCGGTCCTTGTCATCCAAGGAGAGAAGGACCCATATGGCACTCAGGCCCAGGTCAGGGCCATTCTCCAGGGCATCGGGTCAAACGCCCGCCAACGCATGATTCCCGACAGCGGCCACGCCCCCCATATTGATCGCCCCGAGCAAACCCTGACCGACATCCTATCGTTCATCACTGAAACGGCGATGGCTTGACATGTACCCTATTCGGCACACCCGCGGGCGACGCATCTGCAGGGGCAGACGCCATGGCCTGGAGTGGGTCCACGTCCGGACTCCGTCACCCAGAGGGCTTGTATTTGCCACCCCGCTGATCGGCGGCAGCGCCGGTCAACAGATTAGAGATCTCAAGGGGTTGATTCGACACCACTACGATCTGTTCACATTTGCCTTTTCCGGACACGGAGACAATACCACCCCCTTCTCCCTGAGGGCGACGGTCCAGGACACCGCTGCCCTTCTGTCCGTGGCCATGGCGACGCCCCTGGCCCGGGAAGCCTCCGCCGGAGGCATCGCCGCCTGTTTTGGGGCCATTCCCCTGCTCAAGGCATTGGATCTCCTGGATGAACCCCTCGATCGGGTCGTACTCATCAACGCGCTGCCGAGACTGTTAAAGGGGCAGACCGTCAAATCCTTCTGGTCCCACCATCGCCGGCAGGCCTCTTCGGAATGGTGGCACCCGTCCCGGGTGAGGGCCAGTTTGATCGACTTTATTGACCGTCTGTTCCCTTCCGTGTCCAAGACCCCCGCACGCTTCGGGGCATTGAACCGCCAGCGGGTGGGGATGATGGACACGGTTCTGGATCTTCTGACGTATGACCCTCTCGACCGTCTCCGCCTCCACCGCACCGATGTCCTCTGCCTCTACGCCCGGCACGATCCGCTGCTGACCATGTTCTGGGACCTGAGGGCCGGAGGCAGCTACGAGACGGCATGGGAAGGCGTCTGCCGAAGGATCCGGTTCGTTTCCGTCGAGGGAGACCACTATCTCTCCTCCCCAAAGGCCAAGGCGACGGTGCTGGGGATGGTCCATGGGTTCCTGTCCGGGGACGACCCCAAAAGCCACTGCACCCCATCGCCCCTTGCCGGCTCGGCTTAGGCTATCGACCATGGCCCCATCCGATTTCACCAAGGATATGATCCCGCCCGACAGACGTTGGGAGACCCTCACTCGGCCTGGGGAGGCCTCTGATTACTTTGGACGGTCTCCCCTGCCGTCCCTGGAAGATCCGCCTCATGCCTTCAGCCTAAACAACGCCTGGTGGCTCTGTGAATTTTCCCGTCTGATCTATCGAAGGGAGAAAGACGAACTAGGGCCGTTTGCCGACGGCCTCACCCGCTGCGAAGTGCTTCGAAGGGTCGGTTGGCGGGAAGCCCGGTTCTTCAATCAAGGGGGCATCCAGTACGGACTGTTTGAGGGGCCAGGCCCCGATGGGCTGATTTCGGTTGTTGTCTTCCGGGGCACTACAGGATTTCGCAACTGGCTGATCGACCTGGACACCCGTCCGACCCACTGGCCAGAGGGTGGCCGGGTCCACCGAGGATTCAAAGAGGCCCTGGCCGTGATATGGGCCGATCTTGAAAAGGAACTTTCAGCCGCAAGAGGCGTTCACTACTACGCTGGCCACAGCCTGGGCGGAGCCCTGGCCCTGCTGTCGGCCTCACGCCGAATGCCGGATGCGGTGTATGCCTTCGGGGCGCCGCGAGTGGGGGATACCTCATTTTCAGCCAGTCTTCCGGCGGAAAGGGTGTTCACCATCGTCAACGGCGACGATCCGGTTCCGCTGCTGCCCCCCTCACGTAAGACAGCAACCTTCGACTGGGCCGGCTCCCCCGTCTTCTTGGATCATGGCGGACAGGTGACCGGGATGGATCGGAACGCCACTTCCCCCAAGCAGAATCATCGGGAGCCGAGGCCCTTGCGGTTTTCGACCGACCCGAGGCGCTGGTTCGATCCCCCGGGGTTTCTTTCCGACCACGCGCCTGCCAACTACCGTATAGGAATTGAGAATGCCATGAACCGGGGGGCCCTCGGCCACGGATCCTCCCCGGCAGGAAACCGAAAGAGCGTGCTCCCGTGACCCGCCCGCCCCACTGCCGCCGGGGAATTCCGGTTCCAGCCATCCCTTCTTCCAAAGGAAATTATATCCTTTTATCAAACATGGAATCCCCCGAGACGCTTCTTGTCGGAGGGCTCGGGAGACGGTATTTCCCGGCCGGTGTCTATGCGTATGCGGGCAGCGCCTTTGGCCCGGGAGGGTTGAAGGGTCGGCTGAACCGCCATCTGAATCCATCGACCTCCTGCCGCTGGCATCTGGACTACCTCAAGGGACGGGTGAGACTGGTCGAAATCTGGTGGAGCCAAACGCCCGAAAACATAGAGCACTGCTGGGTCAAAGCCCTTATGGCCCTCCCGGGCGCTGCGATTCCCGTGGCAGGATTCGGCAGCTCCGACTGCCGGTGCCGGTCGCACCTCGTTCACTTCGGAGCGCTGCCGACAAGAGCCGCATTCCGCCGCTGCTTGGCGACCCTTCCGGACGACGCCGTTCAGACCGTCGCCACTCTCCGAAGATCGCTGCTCCACACCCCTTACCGAGCCGCATCCCTTTCCAGCAACGACCAATAGCGGGACTCACGATGAATGAATCGAGAGGATTTTATGCCCATAGATGAGCGATCGGTTGGCAAACACAGATAAAAAATATCGTCAACCACGGAAGCAAGAACAGAAAACAAGTAGCCAATTAAAGGTAAAATCATTTCTTAATAGTGGTACTTTTTTCAGGAATATTTTCAAAACGACGCTGAAATCATAGCGAAAATCAGACTGACCGACTATGGTATAAATATTGCTTATTAAAGTAAAGTCCTTATGCGTCTCCGCATCTGCGTCACTCTTTGTGTCGCCCAGTGATTATCCCACGGTCATCGATTTCAGACTAAACGGAGATCATCGTGAAGCAACTGCTGCTGCCCGTCATTTCATGGGCGCTTTTT
>JASFIA010000084.1:0-7807 GCA_050122915.1 Desulfobacterales bacterium
CCCGTTCAGCTTCAGCTGATGGATGTACTGGTCATTGCGGGGGCGTCCCTTCTGATCTGCTTTCTGGCGACCTTGTATCCCGCGGGTCAGGCGTCCAAATTGAATCCGGTGGAGGCCATCCGATATGACTGAAATGAGCAGCCGGCCTATTCTGTCTGTTCGTCAGCTGTGCAAATGTTTCTCGGACCGCGGCGGGGGACAGATCGATATCCTCAAGGGGGTTGGCTTTGATCTCAATGCCGGTGACACACTCTCGGTTCAGGGTGCGTCCGGTATCGGTAAGTCGACACTGCTTCATATTCTGGGAGCGCTCGATTTCCCGGACAGCGGGTCGATCTGTTACGGAGATCGTGATATCTTCAAGATGGGAAAGGACCAGCTAGCCAAATTCCGAAACGCCTCCATCGGCTTTGTTTTTCAATTTCATCATCTCCTTCCGGAGTTTTCAGCGCTCGAAAATGTCATGATGCCTTTGATGATCCGGGGCGACAGCAAGGCCTCGGCGGGTGAGATTGCCGAAGGGGTTCTCGTCAAGGTCGGTTTGAAAGACCGTCTTCGCCATCGGGTGACCGAGCTGTCGGGAGGAGAACAGCAGCGTGTGGCCATTGCCAGAGCCATCGTGATCAACCCTTCTGTCCTGCTGGCCGATGAGCCCACCGGCAATTTGGATCGAAATACCAGCCGTCAGGTTCATCAGCTGCTGATGGAACTCAACAGGGAATCTGGCATGTCCATGATTATCGTTACCCACAATGTCGAGCTTGCCGAGATGACGTCGCGGCAGGCCACCATAACCGAAGGCATTCTCGTTGAACGGAATTGATCATAAATGAAACGGTTTTGCATTCTCCTTGGCGTTCTATTGCTGACGATCGGTGCCTTTTCGAGAGAAGGGCCATATGCGCAACGGAGCGCAACCGTTATAGTGCTGCCGTTCGATGTCTATGCTTCAGAAGAGTTCCAATACCTGAGGGAGGAATTGCCGAAAATCCTGGGAGAACGGCTGCAGGATTCCGGCGCTGCTGTTGTGGCCCCCGAATTGGGTGCGACCGCCGATGACGAAGCCCAACTCCGCCAAGTCGGCAGGTCTGCCGGCAGCGACTATGTCATTTGGGGCAGTATCACGTGGATAGGCCAACGTTTCAGCATCGACGTTCGCATGCTCGATAGCTTCGGCAGTACCCCGCCCAAGGTATTCAACGAAGAAGGGGAGGGCATCGAGAATCTGTCCAGCAGGGTCAGCGACCTCACTCAGAGGCTCAAAGTCGACATCATGGGTCTGGTAGTGGTCGAGGCGGTCAGGGTCGAAGGCAACAACCGGATCGAAACCGATGCCATCCAAAAAGCGATTCGGATTCAGCCGGGGGATGTATTCTCCGCAAAGGCCGTGAACGACGATCTTAAGTCCGTTCATGGATTGGGGTATTTCGACGATGTCCGGGTGGACACTATCGACGTTCCTGAAGGAAAGACACTCATTTTTCGTGTCAAAGAAAAACCGACCATACGGGGGATCCGAATCAAGGGAAACGATATATACGATGACGAGGCGGTCCTGCAGAGTCTGACGGTTGGCACCGGCGCAGTGTTAAATCTGACCAACGTTCGCAGCAGCATCGAGCGGATCGAAGAACTGTACGAGGAAAAAAATTACCATAACGCCCAGGTGGACTACACCGTCGAACCGCTGGACAACAATCAGGTCAACCTCGTATTCGATATCAACGAGGGCAGCAAGGTACGCATCAAAAGCATCGAGTTTGAAGGCAACGAGGCCTTCTCCGACAAGAAACTCAGAAAGGTCATGGAAACCAAGGAAAAAGGCCTCTTTTCATGGATAACCTCATCCGGTGAATTGGATGAGGAGCGTCTTGCCCAGGATGTGGTGCGCGTACAGCAGTATTACCAATCCCAGGGGTATATCAGTGCGCGGGTATCGGAGCCGATCGTTGTGTTCGAAGAGGACTGGATCGACGTGACCCTCAAGGTATCGGAAGGGGAGCGATACCGACTTGGGGAGGTCACGTTTTCCGGCGATCTCATCCAGTCCGAGGAGGACCTCCGAAAATCCCTTGAAATCACGGAATCGGAATATTTCAATCGAGAGTTGCTCCAGAAGGATATCCTCTCGCTGCAGGATGTCTATGGCAACGAGGGTTTCGCCTACGCGGATGTCCGACCGAATATCGACCAGGACAACGTCAACTTGAAAGTCGACGTCGATTATACCATCGAGAAGGGCAAGCCGGTCTATTTCGACGAGATCATCATCGGGGGAAACACCAAAACCAGGGACAAGGTGATTCGCCGACAGCTCAGGGTATATGAGCAGGAGCTTTACAACGGAAGCGAACTGAAGAGCGGGATTCAGCGACTCCATCGACTCGATTATTTCCAGGACATCAAAGTGAACACCGTCCGTGGGGAAGCCGACGATACAATGACCCTCAAAATCGACGTCGAGGAGAAGCCCACAGGGATGGTCAGCTTCGGTGGCGGGTTCAGCAGCGTCGACAGCCTGTTCGGTGTGGTCTCCGTCGACGAGCGGAATCTGTTCGGCAGGGGGCAGCTTTTGGGGGTGAAGGCCCAGTTGGGGGGCTCCTCCACCCGATATGATTTACGGTTTACCGAACCCTGGCTCTTCGATATCCCTTTGGCGGCCTCGGTGTCGGCTTACAAGTGGAAATACGAGTTCGACGAGTATGACAAGGACTCCATCGGCAGCGCCCTCTCTCTCGGGTATCCGGTGTTCAAGCATACTCGGTTCACGGCCACCTATGAGCTGGATCTGACCGACATCGACATCACCGACGAGAAAAACGTGTCAAACAATATCCAAAAACTCGAGGGAGAGAACCTGAAGAGTGCCGTATCCGGCACCCTCCGGTATGACACTACCAACGACAATTTCAATCCGACCCGTGGCCAATTCTATTCCCTGACCAATGAATATGCCGGTTTCGGTGGCGATATCGGCTATTACAAAGTTTCCGGGGAGAGCGGCTGGTATATCCCATTCTTCGATTTCCTGACCGGGGTCGTCAAATTCAGAGGTGGGTATGTAACGGGCACTAAAAACGGGATTCTTCCGGACTACGAGCGGTTTTACATCGGTGGGATCAACACCATCCGGGGTGTGGACCGTGACGACATCAACCCCCGCGAAAAAGACCGTAACAACAATTCGGCGCTCATCGGCGGCAATCGATTCGTCGTGATCAATCTCGAATTGGTGTTTCCGATCAGCAAGGATATCGGGCTGATGGGGCTTGCCTTTATGGATACCGGTGATTCCTATGACAACGGGGAAGATTTCGACCCCAGTTCTTTTGTCAGAACCGTCGGGGGCGGGATTCGCTGGTTTTCGCCATTCGGCCCCCTGCGCCTCGAATACGGTCATGTCATCGAAAGTGGCGATACCGATGCCACGGGCGGAAAATTTGAATTCAGCATAGGCCGGACGTTTTGACGGATCCTTTTTGCCCCAATCCAAGCCCGGCGGCCGCACATGGCCACTGGGCGATGGCGGAACGCGCCGTCTCGATGCGGGTCCGGCCTTTTTATTTCAGGTGATTAACCAAAGGGGGAACAATGATTCAGAAGCTGACCACCATAGGTGTTGCGCTGGTTCTTTCGGTTGCCGTCTCTGCCGTTGCGGCCGAGGTCAAAATCGGCGTCGTGGATTTTCAGAGCATCCTGGCGAAATCCAAGGCCGGGCAAAAAGTCGATGCCGAGCTTAAAAGCGAACGGCAGCGAATGGAAAAGGATTTCGAAGGCAAACGGACAGAGCTCGAAGAGCTTAAAAAGAAGCTGGAACGAGAAGCGATGGTCATGAGCCGGGAGATGCGAGAAGAAAAAGAAATCGAGCTGAGGGTGAAGCTAAAAGGCGCTCAGGATCTGGAGAAGCAATACCGCCAGGAACTGATGCGCAAGGAGCAAGAGGAGGTCAAGAAAATTCAGACCGAGGTCCTCAAAATCGTAGCCGATATCGGCAAGAAGGGGCAATATACGCTGGTGACCAGCAAATTGGGGGTGCTGTACTCTTCGGATTCGGTTGACCTTACCGACGAGGTCATCAAAGCACTGGATGCCCGTCAATAGAAAAAAAAGGGATGGACTCATAGCTCAAGCCTGAGGAGGCCTTCCCCTGGAAAAGGCCGGTACGTCGATGGAGCGAACCCTCAAAGACCTCGCCACATTTATCGGAGGGCAGTGCGTCGGAAACGATAAGCGGCGCATTTCCGGTGTCAGGCCATTTGAAACGGCCGACCACCGTCACATCACCTTTGCCGTGTCGCCCAAGTATCTGAAGCGGCTGGAAAAGACCTCAGCCGGTGCAGTGATCGTTCCGGATGGCTTCACGGACAGCTCCAAAGACCTGCTGTGGTCCGAAAATCCTTACGCCTCTTTTGCTAAGATTTTTCAACTCTATCAGAAAAACAAGCGGCCGGTGGAGGGGATTCACGCTTCCGCCGTCATCGGCGAGGGGTGCCGCATCGGCGATGAGGCGGCCATCGGTCCCATGACCGCTATCGGAAACGGTGTTTCCATAGGCCCTCGGGTCGCCATTTTTGGTAATGTCCATATTGGTGACGGCGTCGTCCTCGGCGATGACGTTCGAATTTATCCCAATGTTACCATTCTGGATGGGTGCGTGATCGGCAGCCGGGTGGTCATACATGCAGGCAGCGTCATCGGCAGCGACGGCTTCGGTTTTGCGCCCGACGGGGAAGTCTACCATAAAATCCCCCATGTCGGCATCGTTCGTATCGAAGACGACGTCGAGATCGGCGCCGCCAACACCATCGACAGGGGGACATTTGGAGAAACCCGGATTGGTTCCGGCGTCAAAACCGACAATCTCGTCCACATCGCCCACAACGTCCACATCGGGGACAATACTCTCCTTGTGGCCCAGGTGGGTATCTCCGGCAGCACCACTATCGGGCGTCATTCGGTGCTGGCAGGCCAGGTGGGGGTCGTGGGGCATATTCACATCGGAGACAATGTGATGATCGGCGCCCAGTCCGGGGTCGGCAAATCCGTGCCCGACGGTTCAGTCATTTCGGGCAGTCCGGCCATGCCACACAAACGGTTTCTGCAGGTCCAGACCATCCTGCCAAGGCTTCCGGATCTCCGTCGGCGGCTGGCTGAACTGGAACGAAGGCTGGATGCCCAGGAGCGATCACCATCAAAAGGATGACGCTCTTGGTGCACCCCCCGGTATCGTGCCTGACAAAGATCCAACGCGTTCTGACAGCGAGGTAATGTGAATGGAGCATGTTCGTCATATCCGGGAAATACTGGATCGGCTTCCCCATCGATATCCATTTGTCATGGTGGATCGCATTTTGGAGATCGAAAGCGGAAAACGCATTTTGACCCTCAAGAACGTCACCATCAACGAACCGTTCTTCCAGGGACACTTCCCGGAAAATCCCGTCATGCCCGGTGTGCTGATTTTAGAGGCGTTGGCCCAGTCGGGGGCGCTTCTGGCCTTTGAATCAATGCCCGAAGAGCGTCGCAACGTTCTCATTTATTTTGCCGGTGTGAACAACGCCAAGTTTCGAAAGGTGGTCATCCCCGGTGACCAGTTGGTGATGGAAGTCAATCTCAGGAAGCTAAAGTCCAAAGCCATGCTCGCCGCCGGGAAAGCCACCGTGGACGGTCAGCTGGTGACCGAGGCGGATCTCCTGGCCTCCATCGGTGAGCGCACATGATCCATCCGACCGCCATCGTCGATCCCGGCGCAGAAATAGGCAAGGATGTCCGCATCGGTCCTTACTCGATCGTCGCCGACCATGTGGTCATCGGAGACGGAACCGTCATCGGACCCCATGTCACCATCGATCCATTCGTCACCATCGGCCCCGATTGCAATATTTTTCAGTACGCTTCCATCGGCGCCCTGCCCCAGGCTCTCAAGTTCGACGGGGAGGAAACCTACGTGAAGATCGGCAGGGCAACGGTGATTCGGGAGTTTGCCACCATCAATCGGGGAACGGGCTTCGGGGGCGGTGTCACGGAAATCGGCGACAACAATCTGTTGATGGCTTACACCCACATCGCCCATGACTGCCGGACGGGAAACGGCGTCATTTTGGCCAATGTGGCCACCTTGGCCGGCCATATCACCTTGGAAGACCACGTGATCATCGGGGGACTGACGGCCATTCATCAGTTTGTCCGAGTGGGCCAGCACGCCTATGTGGGCGGCAAATCGGCGGTGGTCAGAGACATCCCTCCCTATGTTCTCGCATCGGGGGATCGCGCAAAGCTCCACGGTCTCAACCGTGTCGGTCTGAAGCGCCATGGGTATTCCGAGGAAACCATCAAATGCCTGAAGCGGCTGTACCGAATCGTCTTTCGTTTCGGCCTGACCCTCAACGAGGCCATAGAACGGTGCAAGGCCGAGGTGGAATTGATTCCAGAAGTCGTTCGGTTCATCGAGTTTCTTCAGTCTTCACAGAGAGGGGTCACCCGTTGATTCGTCAGTGTGGCCGCGGAGCAGCGACCGCCCGCCACCGGCATCTCGAAAGAGCAGCGCTATGGAATCGAATCGCATCGGATTAATTGCGGGGAACGGCCAGTTCCCCATCCTTTTTTCGAGGGCCGCCGCAAAGAGGGGCTTCTCGGTGGCAGCGGTGGCTCACCTAAATGAAACACAGACCGACCTGCAGCGACATGTGGACGCGATCGAATGGATTCATGTCGGGCAGCTGGGCAAACTGATCCGCTTTTTTGAACACCAGGGCGTCCGGGAGGTGGCTTTGGTGGGAGGTATCGACAAATCCCGGATGTTTACCGACATCAAGCCGGATTTGACGGCCATTCGGTTGCTGGCCCGGATGCGGAACACCAGTGACGATGGCCTCCTGAGCGGTGTCGCCAACGCCTTGGAATCCCGTGGATTGATCGTCCGGCCATCGACATTCTTGCTGCCGGAACTATTGGCCGAGGAGGGCTGCTGGACCCGCAGAAAGCCCACCAGGCAGGAATTGACGGATATTCGGTTGGGATGGCGGCTTGCGAAGGCAGTGGGTGGATTGGATATCGGCCAGTGCGTGGTGGTGGGGCGCGGTTCCGTTCTGGCTGTAGAGGCCATCGACGGGACGGACGCCACGCTGCTCAGAGGCGGTGCCCTGGGCCGGGGAAGAGCCGTCGCGGTCAAGGTCTGCAAGCCTGGACAGGATGAACGGTTCGACGTGCCGGCCGTCGGGCTCAAAACAGTTCAAACCATGGTCGATGCCCACATTCAGGTGCTGGCCATTGAGGCCCGGCGGGCGATCGTGTTCGACCGGGAAGACATGGTCGAGGCGGCACACCGCCACCGCTTGACGATTGTGGCCCTCGAGGCGCCCTGAAGACGATGATGGACCCCGTTCCGGCTAAATGAGCTGGCCAACCCGGAGACCCTCTCTGTGGGGTCGCCACCGCGCCCGGAGAAGGGATTGGGACGTATGAACACTCACATTCGGGTCGGCGTCGTTGGCTGCGGCTATCTTGGGGCCTTCCACGCCGAGAAATATGCCGCGATGCCGGACGTTGCTCTGGTTGGCGTCGTCGATACGGAGCCCGAAAGAGCCGGGAGCCTTGCCCGCCGATTGGATACAGCCCCTTTCCTAAACCACCGGGATTTGATCGGAAAGGTCGATGCGGCCAGCATCGTGAGCCCCACGCCGTCTCATTTCGCCATCAGCAGGGAACTCCTTGATAATGGGATCGACCTGATGGTGGAAAAACCCATGACCACGTCTCTTTCCGAGGCGGATGCCCTGATCCGCCTGGCGGAAGCCAATGGCCGAAT
>JASFIA010000085.1:0-7750 GCA_050122915.1 Desulfobacterales bacterium
AACAGCACCGCGGAAACGAGTTTGCTGGATGTCGCGGATGCAATGATCGCAATGGAAAAATGGCCGGGAATGATCAAGGTGGTCGGTCCCATATCGGAGCCCCAGGAGATGGGGTTCGGTTTCGCCAAAACCGACGTGGAACTGCTGAAGCGGTTTAATCGGTATCTAGCCCAACTGCGCTCGGACGGCCGATACCAGGAGCTGGTCGACCACTATTACCCGGGGATACGGGTCTATTTCGAACCGTTTTTCCGTCACTATGGACGATCCGATTGATGGAGCCATGATCCATGCACTGGACAATCGGTTATTTTAGAAGCAAAGAGCGGGTCACGGTACTCATCACCTTTCTCGTGTTGACGGGGTTCATGAGCGTACTGCTGATCGCCAACTATCGGTCTCTGCAAAAACTCAGGGAGTCGTCCCGCCGGCAACACCAGTACGAGGTCGAAAAGCGTGCCAGGGACCTGGGTCAGTTTTTCAACGAACAGCGCAGGAACGTCTTTGAGCTTGTGGAAAACGGCAGGGTTCGCCTGTATTTTGAGAACAAGGCCTTGGGGATGTCGATGGAGTATGGCCTGGGGTCGACTCTCGCCGTGCTGGGCGGAGAGTTGAAAGCGTTTATCGCCCGCAACCGGATGGGTGAGAATCCCGTCTACCATCGGGTCGCCTTTGTCGACCATGACAACCGGATCATCGCAGACAGCCATTCGGGATCGATGATGACCCATCCCGATAGCAATTGGAAGCAATCTCTGCAAAAGCAGACGGAAGGATACTATGTCAGTAAAAACGCCAACAACACCCATCATCACATCGTCTATACACGCCCCTTTTATTTCAAGGATCAATTTGTGGGGCGGTTGGTTGCATGGCTCGACGTGGATACGATTTACCATCAATTGCTGATCCCCGGAACGGCCGCACGCCTGATGGGGCTGGTCTGCAAGAACGAGAATTTTCTTTTGGAAGGCGCTCTGGATGAGGGCGGATCCTCCCAGGGCACCCTGGACTACATCCTTACCGAGGAAGAACTCGCTGATCGGGTCGCATCCTTTCAGCAGCTCGAAAAAGTCATTTCGTTCCGGGTGCCCATCAACCATTCGGTCTTCGAGGTATTCGAAATCGCTTCCTCTAAATTGGTTCTCGGTGCAACATCTCCTAAAACCCTTCTCCTGACGATGGCGCTCATGGCCGTAGCGCTTCTGGGCGGCGCCGCCATCGTCGCCCGAATGATCGGCCACAACATGGTACTGCACACACGGATTGAGGAATCCAAAAAGCGGGAATGGGCCATCGAGCAGAAGAATGCGGAGCTGGAATCCCAAATCGAAGAGCGCATCCGCACCGAAAAAGAGCGTAAACGGCTCGAGGCCCAGCTCCAGCGCGCTCACAAGATGGAGGTGATCGGCCTGCTCGCCGGAGGTGTCGCCCACGACCTCAACAATATCCTGTCGGGTCTGGTCAGCTATCCGGAACTTCTCCTCATGGATCTGCCCGAGGACAGCTCGTTCAAGAACGCCATTACCACCATCCAGAGGTCCGGGGAGAAGGCGGCCGCCATCGTTCAGGATTTATTGACTTTGGCGAGGCGAGGGGTGTCGGCCTCCGAGGTGGTCAATCTCAACACCATTATATCCGACTACCTGACCACACCGGAGTTTAAGAAACTGATCCAGTTTCATCCTCGGATCCAGCTTGAAGTGGACCTGCATCCCAAGCTTCTGAACATTGCCGGATCTCCCGTCCACCTCTCTAAAACCATCATGAATCTCGTT
Organism: Desulfobacterales bacterium; assembly: GCA_050122915.1. Classification (GTDB taxonomy): domain Bacteria; phylum Desulfobacterota; class Desulfobacteria; order Desulfobacterales; family UBA5852; genus CALNZV01. The sequence goes on from JASFIA010000085.1 coordinate 1,779, forward strand.
TCCAATGCCGCTGAGGCCATGCCCAGCGGCGGGCGTTTGAGGATCGAGTCTGAAAATTGTTATATTGACCGCCCTATCAAGGGTTACGATGCCGTCGAAGAGGGTGATTACGTGGTTTGCCGGGTCATCGACCAGGGCATCGGCATTCCGGAAGGGGACCTGGAAAAGGTGTTCGAGCCCTTTTATACCAAAAAGGTGATGGGGCGAAGCGGAACCGGTCTTGGCATGGCGGTTGTGTGGGGGACGATAAAAGACCATGAAGGATATATCGATGTGAAGAGCGTTGTGGGCCGGGGAACCACCTTCACGATGTATTTTCCCGTCACACGGGCCAAGGGGCCCCAGAACGGTCAGCGGGCGCCACTGGAAGAAATCAGGGGAAGGGGCGAAACCATTTTATTGGTGGACGATGTCGAGGAACAGCGACGGATTGCATCCCGGATGCTTGAAAAGCTTGACTACCGGGTGGTGACCGCCCAAAGCGGCAATAAGGCGTTGGAATATCTCGAGACCCATGCCGCGGATCTGGTTGTTCTCGACATGATCATGGATCCTGGGCCAGATGGTCTGGACACCTATCGGGCCATCATCCAGACCCGGCGGGATCAGAAGGCGGTGATCGCCAGCGGTTTTTCTGAAACGGACAGGGTGAAGGAGGCCCAGCGTCTCGGTGCCGGGGAATATATTCGAAAGCCCTATACACTCGAAACCCTTGGCGTGGCGGTTAAAAACGCACTGGCCTCCTGAGGGCTCGCTATCCATCAAACGACCACCGGCGGCCTTTTCCTGATTCGGGGAAAAGCCCGCCGGTTTTTCTTTTGAGAGAAGCGGTTTCCGTCAGTAATTCCCGTAGAACAGAGCAGACCAGTTGGCGGGAGTCTCGAGGCGTTCCTCCACCCGGAACCCGAAAAATACTTCCGCCGGGGCAAACAGGTCCGGATTGCTCTGATGAACCGTTCGGGCCGCCCTCAGAACCACATCAATGCCGCTGCGGGTCATTTTTCCGAGGGGCCGACGGCAGGGTCCGGATGGCATGCCGAAGATCGCCATCAGGCTTTTGATCGCCAGAGGGTTGCGCGCTCGGCAGACGACCTCACCATGGGGAGTCGACTCGGTAGTATTTACGGTGACCAGGCCATAAAGCGGGGAGAGATCCCGGTGCAGCTTTTGGGCCGCCGCCTCGTCCCCGCTCCTTAAATGCTCCACCATCTGGGCCACGGCACCGGGAACGATGTTGGCGATGACGGAAATTACGCCCGCTGCGCCGATGTCGGCATCGGTCATCATGTCAAAGGTGACCCCGTCGTCGCCGGAAAGAATCGTAAACCCCGGTCCGCAGCAACGGCGGGTTCTGCGCATATTGTCCAAATTGCCGGTCGCCTCTTTTACCGTCTGAACATTGGGATGGGCGGCAGACAACAGTGCCAGGTCTTCCGGAAGCAGTTGAGTGCCGGTTCGTCCCGGAATCACATAGGGGATCACCTCAAGGCTTGGATAGGCTTCGGCAATGGGCCCGATATATTCCCTGCGAATCTCAAGGGAACTGGGACCGTTATAGTATGGATCCACGAGAAGAACGGCTTGGACACCGGCCTTCATGGCGTGCTCAGTGGCCTGGAGAGCCTCCCTCGTGTTGTTGCTCCCCGTACCGGCGACACAAAGGCACCGGCCCCGGGTCCGCTTGGCCACGGATTCCACCACCCGATTGTGCTCCGTCCACGTCAGGGCCGGGCTTTCTCCCGTGGTTCCGACGGCCAGGACACCGGTGATGCCGTTTTGGATCTGGAATTCGACCAGCCGATCGAGGCCCTTTTCATCCACACCGTCTCCGTCGAACGGCGTAATGATGGCCGTGTAAGCGCCTGCTTTCATTGGGACCTCCCTCCTTCGGGGCTGATGCATCCATTGGGTCTATTGCCATTGTGCTTACCTTATGGCCGATCTGGAAAACTAAAAGAATGACTGCTGTCGTGTCAAGAAGATTCAATTCGGCAGGACACGCGCCGCCCCGTTCCGTGCAGCCCATATCCATTGGGTTTACCTTGACATATTGAAATGGTCATACTATCGCCTATCCGATTGACGATCGGTATGAGAAAATGGTCCCTTTCAACTGAGGGGCATTGGAAAAAGGAATGTCACACCATGAGTGAGAAACCGAAATCCGCCGATGAGTACATCGCCGAACAAAAGAACGCCGTCTCCCAGAATCCAGAGTGCGGAACCTCCCACTACAACCTTGCCGTGGCCCTGATGGGCAAACAACGCTTCGACGAAGCCGAGCACCATCTGCACGAGGCGATCGACTGCAGCCCGACCCTTGCGGAAGCGTACATTCAATTGGGGGCGTTGAGCTACCGTCGCGGAGACCTGGAGGGATGCCTCCGCTACAACCAACAAGCGGTCAAGACCCGTCCCGGTTTTTCCGAAGGTCATGGAAACATCGGTTTCGTTCATCTTCAAATGGGTAATGTGGATGATGCCATCAAGTCCTTGGAGCGGGCGACCCACTTCAATTTCCGCTTCGTCCAGGCATACACGTCTCTGGCTACCGCCTATCTGATTAAAGGGCAGGTTGACGAGAGCATCGAAGCCTGTCAAAACGCATTGAAAATCGAACCGAACTTTCCGATAGCCCACAACAACATTGCCATTGCTTACATGGAGAAGGGGAATTTCCCTCTGGCGATTCAGCACGCCGACAAAGCGGTCGAACTGGGTTACGAAGTGGCCCCCCAGATCCTTGACGAACTCAAGGCCTATCGGGAATCCGATTGATTGCCCTCACGGATTCCGGCGGCAGCCGCAACCAGGGGGTGAATTGACCAAGTCACCCCCTTTTTCGTTCTTCCTTTACGACGACGACCCTCCGGTCGACGACTCCCATCCCCTGTGGGACGCCACCCTGCCTGCCGGCCCCAGCCCGGCGGGTCCGGCGGCGGCCCCCTTCACCTACCGCGAGTATTTCGCCGCCGCCGCCCAATACCTCGCCGCTGACGGTTTCCGACCGGTCATTCTGGGAACCGGCCTGAACCTTGAAGCCATACAACGTATAGCGGTTCGATTGGTGAAACACGGAGCCTTCTACCACCCCGCCCAGGTGGTCGTTCAAACCCATTCTGGCATCTTCAGGCGGGTTCTCAACGTCGCGGTGTCTGCTGTGGGTTTCCATCAGATGGACAGCGAGCTTGAGGCGCTCAGCCGTCTTGCCGCCGGGCCGGAAGCAAAACGCATCCCGACGGTATATCATTCCGGCCGGGTGGACATGCCTTCCGGGCGATCGGTGGGGTGCTTTCTGGGGGAGTGGTTCTCCGGTTACTGGGAATTTCACCTCTCCAGGGATCCGGAATCGGGAGACTGCTCCCTTGTTCTATGGGACGAGGAAACCGGGCACCGAACCTTGCCCGCCGATCAGTCCGTGTCGGTCTATCAGGGTGCCGCCCGAATCCTCACCGGTTGTTTCAACCCCGAAACGGCGGACGAGGTGCTCTCCTGGCATCATGCCGCCGGGGATTTTGTGGCCAACGTCAAGGGTTCCCGGGCAGAGGTCAAATTGGTGACGGCAAGAGGCTATGGTTCACAATCTCCCATAAACGGGGGCGGCATGGCGGCCAACGAGGTCCGGCTTCTCAATATCCTTCTGTTTTTCGCCCGCCTTGCCATCAGAAATGCCTTGGACCGCCTCGACGGCACCGGCGAGTGGGTCTGGGCCGGTTGGCCGTCGGTGAGGGGAACGGTTCGGGGGGTTTTTGACGGGTTGGCCCCCGAAGATGCCATTGGGTTCTTTGCGATGATCCGGGAGTACGATGCCCACGCCTACGGGACGATTCTCGATGCGGTTGCCGACAGCTACCATCCCGACGCACCCGATGGCGCTTGTGCCCGGCAGCATCTTTCTCAGCTCGCTCAAGCTCTCGAGGCCGCCGTCGCTGCGGAAAGCATCCGTCGAGGGGGATAGGGATTGCCTCGTCAGGCAGGACACAACATGAAGGGCCCGGTGCCCCCCTCTTTCACAAGATAGCCGTTTTTCCCGGCTTCAGCCGGCCCAGTGGAGGTGAAGATGCCTATTTTTATTGACAAGATTTCCGTTCCATTTTATATCTCCCCATTCAAAAGGGTCAAACGCTAGCGTCACAGAACCATGACGCTATCCATATGAAATTTGATGGAGAGGAGGTGACCTGGGAGCAGTCTGCTAATCAGCTGATTTCAGCGTTGATCGACTAAGGAAGCTTATTCATTTTTCAACCTGGAGGTTAAGACGATGGCAAAACACGCAACTCCGTTGTTGGACCAGCTTGAGTCAGGTCCCTGGCCCAGCTTTGTGTCCGACATGAAGCAGCAGGCCGAAAAAAGAGCTAAAAACGCTGAGGGAATTGAGTTCCAGATCCCGGTCGACGTGGTCGAAGACCTTCTCGGCATCCTGGAGCTGTCCTTTGAAGACGGCACCACCCACTGGAAGCACGGGGGTATCGTGGGTGTTTTCGGCTACGGCGGCGGTGTTATCGGCCGGTATTGCGACCAGCCCGAAAAATTCCCTGGCGTGGCCCACTTCCACACTATGCGCGTGAACCAGCCGGGCGCCAAGTTTTACAAGTCCGATTACCTGCGGCAGCTCTGCGACCTGTGGGACTTCCGGGGCAGCGGCATCACCAACATGCACGGGTCCACCGGCGACATCATCTTTTTGGGAACCACCACGCCGCAGCTCGAAGAGATCTTCTACGAGCTGACCCACAAATTCAACCAGGATCTGGGCGGCTCGGGCTCCAACCTCCGGACGCCGGCCGACTGCATCGGCCAGGCACGCTGCGAATACGCCTGCTACGACACCCAGGATCTCTGCTACACCCTGACCCAGGAATACCAGGATGAGCTCCATCGTCCGGCCTTCCCCTACAAGTTCAAGTTCAAGTTCGACGGCTGCCCCAACTGCTGCGTGGCTTCCATCGCCCGTGCCGACATGTCCTTCATCGGCACCTGGAAAGACGACATAAAGATCGACCAGGAAGCGGTCCAGGCTTATATCGGCGGCGAAATCGCCCCGAATGCGAACGACCACAATGGCCGCGACTGGGGTCCGTTCGACATTGAAAAAGAGGTCATCAAGCTTTGCCCCACCGAATGCATGTGGATGGAAGACGGCAAGCTCATGATCGACAACAAGGAATGCAACCGCTGCATGCACTGCATCAACGTCATGCCGCGGGCCCTCCGGATCGGCGACGACCGCGGTCTGTCGATTCTGGTCGGCGCCAAGGCGCCGATTCTCGATGGTGCCCAGATGGGCTCCCTTCTCGTTCCCTTCGTTCCGGCGGAAGCGCCCTACGACGAGATCAAGGAAGTGATCGAAAGCATCTGGGATTGGTGGATGGAAGAAGGCAAGAACCGTGAGCGTTTGGGCGAGCTGATGAAACGCCAGGGCTTCCAGAAGCTGCTGGAAATGACCGGTATCGATCCCATGCCTCAGCACGTCCAGGAACCCCGCACCAACCCCTACATCTTCTGGAAAGAAGACGAGGTCGAGGGCGGCTGGGACCGCGACGTCACCGAATACCGCAAACACCATCAGAGATAAGGGGGAGGATCGACAATGGCATTTATTTCTTCAGGATACAATCCCGACAAGCCGATGGAAAACCGGATCACCGACATCGGCCCGAGAAAATACGACGAGTTTTATCCGCCGGTTATCGCTAAGAACAAAGGCAAATGGCTCTATCACGAAGTGCTCAAGCCCGGTGTTCTGGTGCATGTGGCCGAATCCGGGGACGAGGTGTACACGGTCCGCTGCGGCGGCGCCCGCCTTATGAGCACCACCCACATCCGCGAAATCTGCGAAATCGCTGAAAAGCACTGCGATGGCCATCTGCGGTTCACCACCCGGAACAACATCGAGTTCATGGTGGACAGCAAAGACAAGGTGGACCCCCTGGTCACGGATCTGGAAAGCCGAAAATTCCCGGGAGGCA